>JAFAVZ010000463.1 GCA_019242175.1 Acidobacteriota bacterium | reverse complement strand
TCTCCCGGCCCGGACGCTGATCGCCTGCAACAGGAGATCCTTCCCCGTCTTCGCGGGTCAGGATGACAGGCGGTCGCGCGGGAGTGGCGTGTCATCCTGAGGCGCGAAGACGCCGAAGGATCTCTCGACCCGGACGCTGATCGCCTGCAACAGGAGATCCTTCCCCGTCTTCGCGGGTCAGGATGACAGAGGGTCGCGCGGGAGTGGCGTGTCATCCTGAGGAGCGAAGACGCCGAAGGATCTGCCGGCCCGGACGCTGATCGCCTGCAACAGGAGATCCTTCCCCGTCTTCGCGGGTCAGGATGACAGAGGGTCGCGCGGGGAGTGGCGTGTCAGCCTGAGGCGCGAAGACGCCGAAGGATCTCCCGGCCCGGACGCTGATCGCCTGCAACAGGAGATCCTTCCCCGTCTTCGCGGGTCAGGATGACAGAGGGTCGCGTGGGATGACACGCGCTAGCGTGGAAGCAGGCAAGGGGCCTGCGCGGTTCTCGCTAACTCCATGCTTCTCACGCTGACCACCACCCACCGCCCTGCGACGGACCTCGGCTACCTTCTGCACAAGAACCCGAGCCGCCTGCATCGCATCGAAGTCGCGTTCGGCGAGGCGTTCGTCGTTTATCCCGAAGCGAACGAGGAGCGTTGCACCGCGGCGCTCATCGTCGACGTCGACACGGTCGGCCTCGTGCGCAAACGCGACGGCATGACGCTGGAGCAATACGTCAACGATCGCCCGTACGCGGCGAGCTCGTTTCTCAGCGTCGCGATGGTGAAGGCGTTCGGCACCGCGCTCGCCGGCCGGAGCAAGGATCGGCCGGAGCTGGTGAACGTGCCGCTGCCGCTCGAGCTGCGCCTCACCGGTGTCCCGTGCCGGGGCGGCGAAGTCATCCTCCGCCAGCTCTTCGAGCCCCTCGGCTACGAAGTCGAAGCGCGCCAGCTGCCGCTCGATCCGCAGTTCCCGCAGTGGGGCGGGAGCCGCTACTTCGACGTCACGCTGCGCGCGACGAAGACCGTGCACGACGCGCTGTCGCACATCTACGTGCTCGTCCCGGTGCTCGACTCCGCGAAGCACTACTGGGTCGGCGACGACGAGGTCGAGAAGCTGTTGCGTCACGGCGAGGGTTGGCTCGCGGCGCATCCGCACCGATCGGCGATCGCGCGGCGCTACCTCAAGAACAAGAAGCAGCTCGTGCGCGAGGCGGTGGAGCGGCTCACGCTGCAGGACGAAGAAGAAGAGGACGAGAAGCAGGAGCAGAAGACGGAGGAAGAGGCGGTCATCGAGAAGAAGGTCGGCCTGAACGAGCAGCGCATGCAACGCGTGCACGAAACGCTGAAGCAGCACAAGGCGGAATCGGTCGTCGACCTCGGATGCGGCGAAGGCCGGCTGTTGCGCGACCTGATGAAGGACCGCTCGTTCTCGCGCCTCGCCGGCATGGACGTCTCGACGCGCGCTCTGGAGATCGCGCGCGAGAAGCTGCATGTCGACAACCTCCCGTCGCGCATCGCCGAGCGGTTGAAGCTGATGCAAGGCTCGTTGACGTATCGCGACAAACGCCTGAACGAATACGACGCGGCGACCGCCGTCGAAGTGATCGAGCATCTCGACGAGCCGCGCCTCGCCGCCTTCGAGCGGGTCATCCTCGGCGAAACCCGGCCGCGGCTGCTGATCGTCACGACGCCGAACGTCGAATACAACGTCCGCTTCGAGTCGCTGCCGAGCGGGAAGATGCGTCATCGCGATCACCGCTTCGAATGGACGCGCGCGGAGTTTCGTGCGTGGGCGGAGCGCATCGCATCGACGTACGGCTACACGTTCGAGTGGCAACCCGTCGGACCGGTCGACGAGGAAGTCGGGCCGCCGACCCAGATGGGCGTGTTCGTGAGAGGTGCGCGATGAAGATTCCGGAGCTCTCGCTCGTCGTGCTCATCGGCTCGTCCGGTTCCGGCAAGTCGTCGTTCGCGCGCAAGCACTTCAAGCCGACGGAAGTGTTGTCGTCCGACTTCTGCCGCGGGCTCGTCTCCGATGACGAGAACGATCAGGCCGCATCGCACGACGCGTTCGACGTGCTGCACTACATCGCGCGGAAGCGTCTCGCCCGCGGACAACTGACGGTCGTCGACGCGACGAACGTCGATCCTGCATCGCGCAAGCAACTGCTCGCGATCGCGCGCGAGTTTCACGTGCTCCCGGTCGCGATCGCGCTCGATCTGCCGGAGCGCATTTGCCATGACCGCAACGCGTCGCGCCCCGATCGCCAGTTCGGACCGCACGTCATCCGCCGCCAGCAAACGATGCTCCGCAAATCGCTTCGCACGCTGGGCAAGGAAGGTTTCCGCTACGTATTCACGCTGCAGTCGCCGGAGGACGTCGAGCGCGTGGAGATCACACGGGAGAAGCTCTACAACAACCGGAAGGACGAGCACGGGCCGTTCGACATCATCGGCGACATCCACGGTTGCTACGACGAGCTCGCACTGCTCCTCGGCAAGCTCGGTTACGAGATGTCCGAAACGGGTGCCCGTCATCCCGAAGGCCGCAAAGCCGTGTTCCTCGGCGATCTCGTCGACCGCGGGCCAAAGACGCCGGAGGTGCTGGAGCTCGTGATGAAGATGGTGGGCAGCGGCGGTGCGCTCGCGGTGCCGGGGAATCATGAGATCAAGCTGCTGCGCGCGATGCGCGGCAAGAACGTGCGCACGTCGCATGGACTCGCGCAGTCGCTCGAACAGCTCGCGACGCGGACCGCCGAAGAACGGGAGCGCGTGGCGACGTGGATCGATGAGTTGGTCAGCCACTACGTGCTCGACGACGGCAAGCTCGTGGTCGCGCACGCCGGGTTGAGGGAGGAGTTGCAGGGCCGCGGCTCGGGACGCGTGCGCGAGTTCGCGTTGTATGGCGAGACGACGGGCGAGACCGACGAGTACGGGCTGCCGGTGCGCTACAACTGGGCCGCGGATTATCGCGGCCGCGCGCTCGTCGTTTACGGCCACACGCCGGTCGTGGACGCGCAGTGGGTGAACGGCACGATCTGCATCGACACCGGCTGCGTGTTCGGCGGCAAGCTGACCGCGCTGCGCTATCCGGAGAAGGAGCTCGTGTCCGTCGACGCGGCGCAGATGTACTACGAGCCGGCGAAGCCGCTCGCGCCGACGATCGATGCGGCGCATCCGTCGCTCACGCAACAGCAGGAGCTGGACGACGTGCTCGACCTCGAGGACGTCACCGGCAAGCGCGTCGTCGAGACGCAGCTCATGGCGAACGTGACGATCCGCGAGGAGAACGCGATGGCGGCGCTGGAGGTAATGAGCCGCTTCGCCGCGAATCCGAAGTGGCTCGTGTACCTGCCGCCGACGATGTCGCCGTCCGACACGTCGAAGCGCGAGGGATTGCTCGAGCATCCGGACGAGGCGTTCGCGTACTTCCGCGACGCCGGCGTGCACCGCGTCGTGTGCGAGGAGAAGCACATGGGCTCGCGCGCGGTCGTCGTGATCTGTCGCGACGAAGACGCCGCGCGGCGCCGCTTCGGCGTGAGCGGGGAAGGCATCGGCATCATCTACACGCGCACCGGTCGGCGCTTCTTCAACGAAGGCGCGCTCGAGACGCAACTGCTCGAACATCTGCGCGATTCACTGACGCGCAGCGATGCGTGGACGGCGTTCTCGACCGACTGGTTCGTCTTCGACTGCGAGCTGATGCCGTGGTCGGTGAAGGCGGAGGACTTGGTACGTGGGCAGTACGCGTCAGTGGGCGCCGTCGCTTCGGCCTCGACGGACGCGGCAATGCAGGTACTTCGCGCCGCAGCGGCGCGCGTAGAAGAAGCGGCGCCGCTCGCGCAGTCGTTCGAGGAGCGCGCGGCGATGGTCGATCGTTACATCGACGCCTACCGCCGTTACTGCTGGCCGGTCGAGTCGCTGCGCGACCTCCGCCTCGCGCCGTTTCACATCCTCGCGAACGAAGGCGCAACGCACACGGCGCAGGATCACGTCTGGCACATGGAGGCGATCGCGCGCATGCTCCAGGGCGACGACCTCGGCGTCCTCGTCGCGACTCCGTACCGCGTCGTCGATCTCGATGATGAGGCGGCGGTGCGCGAGGCGACG
>JAFAVZ010000449.1 GCA_019242175.1 Acidobacteriota bacterium | reverse complement strand
TGTCCCAAGCCAGCAGCGCGCCGCCGTTGAAAGGGATGAGATGCAGCGGATCGGACTTGCCGACGAAGCGGCCCATCGGCGTCGCGGACGTCAGCGTCGACGACACGTTGTAGAGCGCGATGCCGTTGTTGTCGGGGCTGCCGACGGCGACGAGATAGCCGCGCCGCGCGGGCATCGCCGCGATCGTCGTCGCATTCAGCGCGTCGATGTGCAACGTCGCAGTCACGCCGCCGTTCGCGTCGAGCAGCGAGAGGTCGACGCCCTGGTTCCCGCGGGCGGCGGCCACGAGGAAGTTGGCGCCGTTCGAGGCGATCGCCTCGTCGTTGCCGAGTACCTGGACGTCTGTCGATGGCAACGCTTGGCCGGAGCGCGTGATGCGCGCGACGCGCAGGCGTCCCGACTTGACGAACATCACGAGCCAGCCGTTGTTGCCCGCGGCCACGCCGCGCACGCTCAGGCAGGCTTCATCGATCGCGATGCGCTGCAGGTCGTCGGCGAACGCATTCAGGATCGCGGCCTTGCAGCTCGTGCTCACCTCGAGGAAGCTCGACTGCTCGTTCCAGGCGGTGAGCCAGTCGCCGCCGATCGAAGCGGCCACCGGCTGCCCGACCAGCACCGCCTCGGACATGGTGCCCGCCTGCGTGTCCTCCGGCAGGCGGCGATAGCGTAGCTGCTGTTTGTCGAGCGTCTCCACCCAGAGCGCGAGATCGCGATCGTCCGCGGCGGCGATGGCCGGCGTTTGCTGCGAGATGGACCCGGTCGTGAGGAACGCGCTCTGCTCGACGCCCGACGCGTTCTGGATCGCGCGCACGCTTCCGCCGATCTCGTAGTTGAAGTGTCGATAGGCGAGGAAGAACGTGTTGCCCGACGTCGCGAGATGCGGGCTGTCCGCGTCCGTGCTGTCGTTCACCACGGTGATCGGCGCGCCGAGGGGCGCGAGGTTGCGATCGAGCGAAACGATCTCGAGCGCGGCGGCGATGCCGACGGGCGGCGTGATGATGAGGTCGCCCTGCGTGGCGTCGGAGACGGCCAGCGTGTGCCGCGTGCCGTTCCACGCCAACGCCAGCTCCCAGCCGCCGAAACGGGAGTGATAGACCGCGTGCTTCGTGCCGAGAGTCCCGTCGAGGCCGAGCGTGACGGCGAAGAGATCTTTGAACGTAGGCGAGTGCTCGTCGATGTCGCCGTAGACGAGCACGTAGCGCTCTCCGTCGAAATCGCCGGCACCGCTCCAGGACACGGATCCGGTCTGGATCGTTTGCGACATCACGATCGCGCCGGCATCGTCGATCCGGCTCGCGTAAAGCCCGCCCGCATCGGGAGTCGCGGCGATCAGGAATCCGGCCGGATCGGCGATGAGCGCGGTCGGAAAGCCCGAAAGCGTCCGCGTCGCGACGACGTCGAACGTCTGCGCGTTCAGCACGTAAACCGCGGTGCCGTGGATGGCGACGCAGCGATCGGTGTTGCAGGCGATGCGGAGATCGTTCGTTGCCGCGAGCGTCGCCAGGACTTTCGGCGCCGTGGAGAGCGAGCCGTCGTCGTTCAGCCGCGCGATCCGCAACTCGTTGCTGGCGGTCCACAGCAACACCGGTCCGCGCGAGGACGCGCCGAGCGCCGCATGCGTCGCTCCGATCTTCGTCCGCGAGCCGGTCGTCCGCGCGTCCGGTCCGCTGGCGACGATCGTGGCCGTCGTTCCCCCTTCCCACACCGTCAGGAAGCCGCTGCCCCCTGCGCGCGGCGCGACGCCGGCCACCGAGCGGATGCTCTCGCTCGTGGCGCCGGTGCGAACCTCTGCGACCGGCGTCGGATTGCCGAACGTGAGGGCGAGAAGAGGGAGGAGCGCTGCGATCATGGCCGATGTTACGGAGCTAGTGCGTCGCGCGTCGGGGTCGTTGCGGCGCGTGCCCGCCGCGCCGACGCGTATAATCATCGGCTCACATCTGAGGAGACCCTCGTGCACATCAACGACCTGCTGAAAATCGCGGCTGAGCGGAGGGCGTCGGACCTCCACATCAAGGTCGGATCGCATCCTGTGATCCGCGTCGACGGCGAGCTCATCCCCCTCGTCGAGCTCAAGCGCCTGATGCAGGAAGACACGATCGCCATGGCGTTCTCGATCATGTCCTCCCGTCAGAAGGAAAAGTTCAAGAACAACTACGAGATCGACATCGCCTACTCGGTTCCCGGCCTTGGCCGCTTCCGCTGCAACATCTTCCAGCAGCGCGGCACCGTCGGCATGGTCCTGCGCGTCATCCCGGTCAAGATCCTCTCCATCCGCGAGCTGATGCTGCCGGTGGTGCTCGAAAAGATCGCCGAGGAACGGCGCGGATTGATTCTGTGCACGGGGACGACCGGCTCCGGCAAGTCGACGACGCTCGCGGCGATGATCGACCACATCAACGCGCACCGCACCGAGCACATCATGACCGTCGAAGACCCGATCGAGTTCCTCCATCGGGACAAGAAATCGATCGTCAACCAACGCGAGATCGAAGTCGACACGAAGTCGTTCTCGCAGGCGCTGCGCAGCGCGCTGCGTCAGGATCCGGACGTCATCCTCGTCGGCGAAATGCGCGACTACGAAACGATCGAGACCGCGCTCACCGCGGCCGAGACCGGCCACCTCGTGCTCTCCACGCTGCACACGATGGATGCTACGGAGACCGTGAACCGCATCATCTCCGTCTTCCCGCCGCACCAGCAGAAACAGATCCGCCTCCAGCTCGCGGCCGTGCTCAAGGCCGTCATTTCCCTTCGCCTTCTGCCACGCGCCGACGGCCTGGGCCGCGTCCCGGCGGCCGAGGTGCTGATCTCGACCGGCTACATCCGGGATTGCATCGAGAACAAGGAGAAGACGAAGCTGATCAAGGACGCGATCGCGGCCGGCACGTCGCAGTACGGCATGCAGACGTTCGATCAGTCGCTCTACACGCTGTACAAGAACGGGCTCATCACGCTCGACGAGGCGCTCCGGCGCGCGTCGAATCCGGACGAGTTCCGCCTCAAGCTGCAGGGCATCCAGTCGACGTCGGACATCTCCAAGGAAGAGATGGAGTCGAAGCTGACGATCAGCGGCGCCGAGTCGAGCGATCCGTTCGGCGACGACTCGCCGTTCGACTTCAGCAACTCGATCTGATTTGGACTGCTACTCCGCCGCGCTGCGCATCCTGAGCTTCCGCTTCAACTCCGTCGCGGAGCTGCAGCGGAAGCTCCGGGCGAAGAAGTTCGATGATGCGGAGATCGCCGAGACGCTGGAACGCCTCCGCGCGGAGAAGTGGCTCGACGATGAACGCTTCGCCGACTCGTACGTCCGGACGCGCACCGCGAAGAAGATCGGCCGCGTGCGCATCCTCCGCGAGCTGTCGACCGCCGGCGTTTCTTCCGAGGCGGCGAGCCGGGCGGTGGCGGAGAACGTGGATCCGGAACGCGAACGCGAAGAGCTCGCCGCGCTTTGCCAACGCAAGCTCGAGGCGCTGCGGCGCCGGCGAGGCGAGGAGTACGCGGCGAGCGACGAGGGACGGGCGAAGCTCATGGCCCAGCTCGCCCGCAGCGGCTTCGAGACTTCGGCCGTGATCCGGGCGGTGGACGAGGCGTTGCGCGGGTGATACCGTGCCGCGCCGGAGGAACCTCATGTCGAGAATCAATGGAGAAAAAGCCCGCGCCTCGATCGAACGGCGCAACCGGGCGGCGCGACGCGTCAAGGATCGGGCGGCGCTGGCGGCCATTCGCCAGTCGAACGCGGACGCCAAGCCGGCCGCGGACCAGCCGAAGGCCGAGTCGGAATCGAAATAGGCCCGCGCCTCACGAGGGCGGCTGGCGATGCTGTCTCCGGGCCCGGCGCTCACGCTCCGGCCCGGGATGACACTTGCCCGGCCCGCTGTTACGATCGCCGCCCTCTATGCTCACCACGAATCAAATCCGCGAACAGTTCCTGAAGTACTTCGAGGAGAACTCGCACCGGCGCGTCTCCAGCTCTTCGCTCGTCCCGGCGGGCGATCCGACGCTGCTCTTCACCAACGCCGGCATGAATCAATTCAAGGACGTCTTTCTCGGCCGCGAGCAGCGCGACTACAAGCGTGCCACGACCTCGCAGAAATGCGTCCGCGCCGGTGGCAAGCACAACGACCTGGAGAACGTCGGGCGCACCGCGCGCCACCACACGTTCTTCGAGATGCTCGGCAACTTCTCGTTCGGCGACTACTTCAAGGAAGAGGGGATCCGGTTCGCCTGGAACCTCGTCGTGAACGTGTGGAAGCTCGATCCGGAGCGCCTCTGGTTCTCCGTCTTCGAAGGCGATGCGAACGTTCCCGCGGATGAAGAAGCCGCCGCGCTTTGGGTCAAGGTGGGCGCGCGTCCCGAGCGCGTGCTGCGCTTCGGCAAGAAGGACAACTTCTGGTCGATGGGCGACACCGGCCCTTGCGGGCCCTGCTCCGAGATCCACTACTTCCGCGGCACGGACATGGAGAAGAACGTGGCCGCTCTCGTCAACGGCGAGGGCGACGACACGATGGAGATCTGGAACCTGGTCTTCATGCAGTACGACCGCGCCGCGGACGGAACGCTGACACCGCTGCCGGCGCCGTCCGTCGACACCGGCATGGGCCTGGAGCGCGTGACGAGCGTGCTGCAGAACGCCTCGACGAACTACGACATCGATCTCTTCCAGCCGCTGATGCGCACGATCGCGAAGCTCAGCGGCCATGAGTACACGGGGAAGATGGACGACGAGCTCGACACGGCCGTGCGCGTGCTCTGCGATCACACCCGCGCCGCGACGTTCCTCATCAGCGACGGCGTGATCCCGTCGAACGAAGGCCGCGGCTACGTGCTGCGGCGCATCATCCGCCGCGGCATCCGCTTCGGCCGCAAGCTGCCGAAAGCCGTGGTGCTGTCGGAGCTCGTCGACGCGGTCGTCGACGCGATGGGCAGCGCGTATCCCGAGCTGCACGAACGCCGCGAAGCCGTCCTGCTGACGCTCGGCTCCGAGGAGGAGCGCTTCTCGCGGACGCTTTCCACCGGGATCGAGCGCGTCGGCGCCGTCCTCGACCACGTCCGCGCCCAGGGCGAGCGAGTCCTCGGCGGCGAAGAAGTCTTCCGCCTCTACGACACGTTCGGCATCCCGATCGACCTCATCGCCGAGCTGGCCGAGGATGAGGGAGTGACGCTCGACCGGGAAGGCTTCGAAATTTTGATGGACGATGCGAAGAAGAAGGCGAAGTCTTCTTCGAAGTTTCAGTCGTCCACGGATGCCGCGACGTTTGCGCGCGTCGCGGAGAAGACCGGCGCGCCGGAGTTCGTCGGCTACGAGCAATACGTCGGCGTGCAGTCGACCGTGAAGGCGATCGTGATCCAGGGCCAGGAGCAGGACGTGCTCCATCACGGCGCTGAGGCCGAAGTCGTGCTGTCGCCGACGCCGTTCTACGCGGAGTCGGGCGGACAGATCGGCGACTCCGGCACGCTGGAATGGCTTGACGAAGGCAATGGTCAAATCGGGCGCGCGACCGTGCTCGACACGCAGAAACCGGTCGGCGACCTCGTCGTGTCGCGGGTGCGCGTCGACGAAGGCCACCTCGCGCTCAACTCGACGGTCTCGGCCTCGGTGCCGGTGCCGCAACGCCTCGACACGACCGCGAATCACACCGCAACGCATCTTCTGCACAAGGCGCTGAAAGACACGCTCGGTGTGACCGTGCAACAGGCCGGCTCCCTCGTCGCGCCGGATCGGCTCCGCTTCGACTACACGTCGCCCGTCGCGCCTTCCGAGGAGCAGCTGGCGACGATCGAGAACATGGTGAACGAACAGATCCGGGCGAACCTGGAAGTGACGAAGACCGTGATGCCGATCGCCGACGCGAAGCAGAGCG
>JAFAVZ010000430.1 GCA_019242175.1 Acidobacteriota bacterium | reverse complement strand
TTGCCGTTGCCCTTGTCGGCCAGCAGCTCCATCTTCGAGTCTTTGACGTTGCCCGTGCCGAAACCGAGGACGGTGAGGAAGATGCCGTCGGAACGCTTCCTCTCGATGAGCTGCTGCAGCTCGCCGTCACTGGTGACGCCGATGTTGAAATCGCCGTCGGTAGCGAGGATCACGCGGTTGTTGCCGCGGCGCTGGAAGTTGTCCTTCGCGACTTCGTACGCGAGCTTGATGCCTTCGCCGCCCACGGTCGAGCCGCCGGCTTGCAGCTCATCGATGGCGGCGGAGATCGCGGCCTTGTCCGAGCCGGGCGTCGACGGCAGCACGAGGCCCGCAGCCCCGGCATAGACGACGATTGCGACGCGGTCGATGGGGCGCATCTGGTCGACGAGGAGATGCAGCGAGTCCTTTACGAGCGGCAGCTTGTCCGCCGTCTGCATCGAGCCGGAGACGTCGATGAGGAACACGAGATTGCTCGGCGGCAGGTCGGCCGTCTTCACTCGCCGCCCCTGCAGCCCGACGAGAAGGAGCTTGTGCTGCTCGTTCCACGGACACGACGAAAGCTCGGTCGAGATCGAGAACGGGTCGGCGCCGCGCGGGTCGGGATAGTCGTAGCGGAAGTAGTTGATCATCTCCTCGATGCGCACCGCGTCGCGCGGCGGCGCCGAGCCGTTGTTGAGGAAGCGGCGCACGTTCGCGTACGAGGCGCGGTCGACGTCGATGGAGAACGTCGAGAGCGGGTTGTCGACGGCGCGCAGGAACGGGTTCTCCGTGAACCGTCCATACTCCTCGGTATTGAAGGAGGCATCCTGCTCGCGCTCGTCCTTCAGCATGGGAGCGCCGCCGACGACGCCTCCCACCACGCCGCCCGGCACTCCGCCGACGACCCCTCCGGCGACGCCGCCGTACGCGTAGACCGCCTCGGACTGGACGCGGCCCGCCGCAACCGAGGAGGGTGGGGGCGGCGGGGGAGGGGCGATGGGGACGGGTTGCGGCGCTTCGTCCGCGCGCCGTTTCGCAATTTGATCCGCGACCTGCTTCGGGGCCACGTTGGGCGTCTGTTCCTTGGCGCAGGCGAGAAGAAACGCGAAGACGAGAAGAAGTGCGATTCGCTTTCGCATGGGTTGTTTTCCTTTCGCCGGGTTGGATGCAGGACCGTGCGATTGGGAAACCATCCGCGGTTGGCCTCGCTTATGCTTTTTCCACGAACATGCGATGGACGCCTGGTGGAGTCAGCAACGACATTGAAGATCGCCGCGGATCGAGCGGCGGCGGATTCGGCGGCGCACCGATGGGTATCGGCGGCGCGGTCATTCTCCTCATCCTGAGCCTGATTTTCGGCCGGAACTTCTTCAGCGGCGGTGGCGGCGGAGGCTCGACCTCCGTGCAGCAGCCGCAGGAAGCCGGCGCGCAGGCGCCCCCCGCGAACGAGTCGCCGGAAGAGAAGCAGCAGGTGCAGTTCGCCTCGTTCGTCCTCGACGACGCGCAGGCGACGTGGGACCGCATCCTGGCGGAGCAGACCGGCACGCGCTATCACCACGCGCGCATGGTCCTGTTCCGCGACGCGACGCAAGCCGCGTGCGGATTCGCCGAGTCGGCGTCCGGCCCGTTCTACTGCCCCGCCGACGAACGCGTTTACCTCGACCTCGGCTTCTTCGACGAGCTGCGGTCGCGCTTCCAGGCTCCGGGCGATTTCGCCGCGGCCTACGTGATCGCGCACGAGATCGGACATCACGTGCAGAACGTGATGGGCATCGAGCCGCGCGTGCGCGAGGCGATGGAACGCGACCCTTCGCGACGCAACGAGTACTCGGTCCGCCTCGAGCTGCAGGCCGATTGCCTCGCCGGTGTCTGGGGCCATTCGACCGACCAACGCAAGATCCTCGAGTCCGGCGAAGTGGAGGAAGGCCTCAACGCCGCCGCCGCCGTCGGCGACGACCGCATCCAACGCATGTCCGGCCGCCGCGTGAACCCGGAATCGTGGACGCACGGATCATCGAAGGACCGCGCCGCGTGGTTCCGGCGCGGGTTCGAGTCAGGGCGGATCGCGGACTGCGATACGTTCAATCGGTGAGAGTGGTTACTGGCTGCTGGTTGCCAGGTACTTGCGCTGTTGCTACTGGAACGAAGAGCCGCGCAAGTAACCAGCAACTAGCAACCAGCAACT
Organism: Acidobacteriota bacterium; assembly: GCA_019242175.1. Lineage (GTDB taxonomy): Bacteria > Acidobacteriota > Thermoanaerobaculia > Gp7-AA8 > Gp7-AA8 > JAFAVZ01. The sequence continues at coordinate 18,238 of JAFAVZ010000430.1, read as the reverse complement.
AAACTATCGCCATGAACAAGCGCACCGTCATCACCATCATCGCAGTCTTCTGTCTCGGCATCGCCGTCGGCGCGTTCGCGCGCGGCAAGTCAATGGATACGAGCATCTACCACGGCAAGTCGAAGCAGGAAGCGGCCAAGGCCTTGCTCGACCTCGCGCGTACGCAGGCGGGCAAAGGCAGCTGGGAGAACATCGGCGTCGGCCGCGTCTACTACCTCGGCGGCATGAAGAAGGAAGGCCAGGCGATCTTCGACACCGTCACGGCCAAGAAGAAGGACGCCGGCGACTACATCCGCATCGGGCGCGTCTACTACGACGCCGGCGATTGGGACAAGGCGAAGGCGGCGTTCGATCAGGCGCTGACGATGGAGCCGAAGGACGCGCCGTGGCTCGCGGAAGTCGGCGCGTACTACAACCTCAAAGGCGACCGCGCGAAGGCCGAGGAGATGTTCGACCGGTCTTATGCCGCCGAGTCGGGCGAGGTCTGGGCCACGGCGAACATCGCCGGCTCCTACCTAGGCATCCAGCCGCTGCGATAGCAATGCAATGGAGGGGGCGGGCCCGAGAGCTCGCCCCGTTTCTCTCATGCGCAAATGGAGCATCCTTCTCCTGCTCGTCCTCGCCGGCTGCGCGTCGCAGAACGCCGGCATCCTTCACTCGGCGGTCCCGGGCGGACCGGGCGATCCGATCGAAGTCCGCCTCGGCGCGCCGCCGGGCACGCGCGCGCAGGCGCCGTACGGCGTCACCGATCCGCAAGGGCAGGAAGTGCCGCTCGCCATCGAGATCAGCAACAACTCGAACGCGGACGTCGTCATCGAAAGGTGTCCATCGTTCAGGAAACGCAGAACCCGTGGTTCCGCATCGATCCCGTTTTCCGCACGGTCAAGGAGCTGATCGAGCCGGCGAAGGAGAAGACCTTCGAGATGCCGGCGCGCGGCCGCCAGGCGCGGGAGCTGCGGAACGAGGAGCAGAACGTGCTCGAGGTGAAGGTGATCGTGGAGCTGCAGAGCGGGGACTCGTACTACTACGAGTTTTCCGTTCCGATCGCGGTTCCGATGCGGATGCGTTGAAGTCGGTGGACTCGCCGAGGTAGACGACTTCGACGCGGGTTTGCAGGTAGGCGCGGCGTCCGATCTCGCCGTTGACGAAAAGCGCGTCGGGCGAGCGGTACACGAACGCGTACGGCGGGCCGAGCGTCTTGTCGGGCTCGATGAGCACCCATTCCGAGGTGGCGAGGAGACTGCGGAGAAATTGGGCGGCGCGCTCTTCATCAGCCGGCGGGACGAGAATGCCGCTGAGACGGATGACTTCCTCGCCGCTTTTGCGCGCGACGACGAGCGTTCGGGAGTCGACGACGCGCACCACGCGCTCCATCGCCGCGTTTGCGCGCAGGGCGAGACACACCACGATCGTGATCAGGATTCGTTTCATCATTTTTCGCTGGGATGCCGGGAGCGAGACGCGTCGCGCGTCGTGGTGGGCGAGACGGAGGATACTCGCGGTGCTCTTGCGAGTCCAGCGGCGGCGTGGTATCGAGCGCCGATGCATCGCCGTCTCGCGCTCGTCCTCTGTCTGCTCGCCGCTGCCTGCGGGCGCGAGGCGCCGGCGCGGCGTCCGGTGCCGCCGCCGGCCGCGGTTCCGGTGTCCGTCCCGGCGCCGCCCGTCGCGGAGCCGAAGTTCGTCTGCGAGAACGACTGGACGAAGGTGAGCGACGGCATCGACTACCGCATGCTCAACTGCTCGCCCGATCGGGAGCGCTTCGATCTCCACCTCGTGCGCATCGACCCGAAGCGGACGCGGATCGACGCCGTGCTCCGGCCGAACAGCAGCGCGCAGGCCGTCGCACGCGAGGGGTGGAAGGTCGCTCTCAACGCGAACTTCTTCGACGAGCGCAAACGGCCCCTCGGCGTCGTGATGAGCGGGGGCAAGGAGTTGAACAAGGCGCACGTCGTGAGCTGGCAGTCGGTGTTCTACGTGACGAAGAACGACCGGGCGCGCATCGCGCCGGTGCTGCGATGGAAGGATCTCCGCGCCGGGGCGCGCACCGCGGCGCAGGCCGGGCCGCGCATCATCGTGGCGGGCGAACGGAATCGCGTGGCCCGCGCGACGCCGAGCTGGCGCACCGGCGTGTGCATCGACGGAAAGGGGAGGGCGGTGCTCTTCGCCACGCCGCGCGAGACGCTGCTCGACGTCGAGCAGATGGTCGATCTCGCCGACCGCGCGGAGGACGTGGGCGGGATGGGTTGCCGCGACGCGATGCTCTTCGACGGCGGCGGCTCGACCGCGCTTTTCATCGACCGCGGAGCCCGCTCCGTGACCATTCCGGGCGACCGAGGCGTTCCGGCCTATCTCGTTGTGAAATCTAGATGATGGCCTTCCGATTGCAGTACAAATAAGTGCAATCGAAGGAGGCCCTGATGGATTCGATTCTCGAAATTGACACCGCGGAATCCCGGAAATTCGCCGAGATGCCGCCTGCTCTTCCCGAACCGACGCTGAAGGATCGCGTCGTGGAAATGCGCCTCAAAGGACTGGACGCCGTCGACTCGCTGAAGCGGACGGTCGTCGCGAAGGCGGACGAGCTGAAACGCAACGTCGCTGACACGACCGACTCTCTGAAGCACGCCGTGGTGGACAAGACCGATGAGTTGAAACGCGACGCGGTCCAGACGACTGGAACTTGGAAACGACTCGCGCAGGACCGGATGAGCGACATGCAATCCAACCTGCGAAGCAACCCGCGCAAGTGGGCCGGAATCGCCGCCGGCGCCGGCCTCGGCATCGGGTTGATCGGCAGAATCCTGAGCCACCGCGCGAAGAAACGCAGCGTGCCGCACCTCATCGTGATCGAGGCCTGCGGCTAAGGTCTAGACGAACAAACAATGTAGGGCCGGCTCTCCAGCCGGCCCAGCATCCAAGATTGGGCCGGCTGAGAGCCGGCCCTACATTTTTCCCTCGCCTTGTTCACCCTTCGTTCACAAGTTTTACGAAACTCTTCGTCACTTTCTACGAAGTAGTTCGTAGTCAACTAACTTGTGAAGTCGGAGGCCGTCAGAAGCGCCATGAAGCTCGTGCGAGCGTTCTTCGTTGGTACCGTTCTCTCCATCGCCGTTCTGCCTGCGTTTGCGCAGCAGATCGTCAACGCGCCGCTCAAGATCCGTCGCGTTACCGCCCCCATCGTCGTCGACGGCGATCTCTCCGACCCCGGATGGCAACAGGCGGAGCGCATCGACCAGTGGTACGAGACCAATCCGGGCGACAACATCGAGCCGAAGGCGAAGAGCGTCGGCTATCTCGCCTACGACGACCATTTCCTCTATGCCGGGTTCGTCTTCGACGATCCGGATCCGAAGCAGATCAAGAGCAACTTCAACGATCGCGACAGCATCAGCGGCAATGTCGATGACTACGCCGGCGTCATCCTCGATACGCGCAACGACGGCAAGACCGGCATCCTCTTTCTCGCGAACGCGCGCGGCATCCAGTACGACGCGGTGAGCGATGACACGTCGGGCAACGAAGACTCCTCGCCCGACTTTTTCTGGGATTCCTCGGCGCGCATCACCGCCACCGGCTGGCAGCTCGAGATCCGCATCCCGTTCTCGTCGCTGCGTTACAAGAAATCGGACGCGCAGCAGTGGGGCATCATGCTCTACCGCAACTGGCCCCGCGACCGGCGCTACCAGATGTTCTCGAACAAGCTGCCTCGCGGGAACAACTGTTTCATCTGCAACGAGAGCAAGCTCCTCGGCCTCGAGAATTTGCCGGAGGGGGGCCATCTCGTCGCCGCGCCCTACGTCAGCGCGCGGCAGCTCAGCGCCGTCGAAGACGGGCTCGGATCGAGCTTCCGCAGTCATGACCCGGGCCTGAACGCGGGCATCGATCTGAAGTGGACGCCGACCGCCGACACGGCGATCGACGGCACGATCAATCCCGACTTCTCGCAGGTGGAGTCGGACGTCGCGGTGATCGAGACGAACGAACGCTTCGCCATCTTCTTCCCCGAGAAGCGGCCGTTCTTCCTCGAAGGCATCGAGCTTTTCAGCACGCCGCTCCAGGCGGTCTACACGCGCACGATCACGTCGCCGCGTTGGGGCGTGCGGTCGACGGGCAAGTTCGACAAGAACGCGTACACGCTGCTCATCGCCCAGGATCGTGGCGGCGGCTCGGTGATCCTGCCGTCGCCGACCGGCTCCGGCTTCGCCGATCAGGAATTCGAGTCGCTGGTCGCCATCGGCCGCGTGCGCCGCGACGTCGGCAAGAACTCCTTCGTCAGCTTCCTCGGCTCGACCCGTGAGGAAGAGGGAAGCGGACACAATCGCGTCTTCGGTCCCGACTTCCAGATCAAGACCGCGCACGACACGATCACCGGCCAACTGCTCTTCAGCGACACGTTGACGCCGAACCGCCCCGAGCTCGCCGACGAGTGGGATGGCCGCAAGCTCCGTTCGCACGCCGGCTTCCTCTGGTGGTCGCGGTCGACGGAAACGTGGGACTACTACAGCGAGTACAAAGACATCGGGAAAGACTTCCGCGCCGACAACGGCTTCATCCCTCAGGTCGGCTACCGCGAGAACTACAGCGAGATCGGCTACACGATGCGGCCCAAAGGCTTCTTCAGCCGCATCCGCACGTTCGCCATGGCGGAATACGACTCGGAGCAGGATGGGCGGATGCTCTATCGCCTGCTCTCCTGCGGCTTCGGCGCGGACGGCGCGCATCGCCTCAGCATGCGCTGGCGCTACGCGTACGAAAACGTGCGCAGCGGCGAGGAGATGTTCCAGCGACACCAGTTGCTCTACAGCCTGAGCGTCGCGGTGAACAACATCCTGACGCAGGTGACGGCTGACGGCTGGCTCGGTCAGGACGTGGACTTCGCGAACAGCCGTCTCGGCAACGGCATGAACATCTCTCTCGGCGGCACGCTGCGTCCAACGAGTCACCTCGACATCCGTCTCACCGCCGCGCAGCGCTATCTCAACGTGACGAACGACGTCGCCAGCCGGCGCGATCGGCTGTTCACGTCGCAGGTGCATCGCCTTCGCGCGACGTACACGTTCAACAACAAAATGTTCGCCCGCGCGATCATCCAGAACACGCGCACGAACCGCGACATCAACCTGTACGGCAACGGCTACGACCAGCACGGCGGCGACCTCGGTACGCAGCTGCTGTTCGCCTACAAGTTGAACTGGCAGACGGTGATGTACGTCGGCGTGGGCGACCTGCGCGGCGTGACCGCGGACGAAGGCGACTTCCAACGCGACAACCGCCAGATCTTCGCAAAGGTCAGCTACGCCTTCCAGCGGTAGGGGAAAAAAACGTAGGGCCGGCTCTCCAGCCGGCCCAGCATCGACATTGGGCCGGCTGGAGAGCCGGCCCTACATTCACGACGCAGACGGGATCAGTTTGGCGAAGAAGCCGCTGATCCCGTCGTACGTCACGGCGTGCAATCCAGCGCCCCACGCGAAGGCGATCAACGCCGACGTCGCGCCGCCCCATGTCCAGTCGTCGACCCAGAGGACTTTGAGCCCGAGGAGGATGGCGAGGGCGGCGATGAGGAGCGTGGAGAGAATGTTGCCGAGGAGCATCGCGACGTGGACCGTAGTGCGGGCGAACGTCGTGTCGATGCCGAGCGTCGCGTTCGCAGACGACGGCGCTCGCGGTACAGATGCGATCTCGACGTCCGCCTCGATCTCGTCCTCTTCGACCATCGCGGGAAAGATCCCTTTCGACTTGCGGTCGGGAAAACGGCTGCGCAGTTTGCGGAAGTGGTCCGCGGCTTCGAGCACCTTGCCGGCCGCGATCTCGGCCGGAATCGTGTCGAGCTCCGCTTGCGCGGGCGCGTCGGCGACCGTGCGGAGGCTGGCGATGGCGGGACGCAGCCAGATCTCCGTCGCCTTCTTCAAGTCGGCGAAGGCAACGTCCGGATCGGTCGCATTGCGCGCGGCGTCGAGATAGGTGCGGGCGTCGTCGGCGATCGGTTTCCAGGTGGCGGTGAAGCCGAGCGGCGGATGCGCGAGGTCGCGTTCGAGCGCCTTGGCGAGCAATGCGAGATAGTCGAAGCGCAGTTGGCGGAGGTCTTCCAACGCGCCGGCGAAATCGCGTTGCAGAAGCTGCGAGCGAATCGCGTTGATGCGATTGCGCAACGCGGCCGCGCCGCGATCCGCGCTCGCCGCGAGCTCGGCATCGGCGTCGGTCAACATTTTGCCAATCTCCGTCGCCGCCGCAGCCTCGGTATCCGAGCGCAACGCGCCGAGCGCACCCGCCTGCTGCGCGATCTCCGTCGCCGCGGCGGCGGAGTTGCGGATGGTCGTCGCGGCTTTGCGCAACGCTTCTTCGAGCGTCTTCCGCGCGGCGGGCGGACAGGGGAGGGGGAGGAGATCGCGATGCAGCTCGATCCACGTCGTCAGCAGCGGGAGCTTCGATTCAAAGAGGTCGAAGTCGGCGCCGGTGCCGAGGCGGGCGGATGCGGCGAGGACGTCGTAACGCTGGAGGAGCGCGGCGCGGAAGTTCTCCGCGAGCTCGACGGCTTCCGCATCATTGCCGGCCGTCGCCGCCGCCTGCCGCGCCTCGGCGGCGATGTTGCCGACGCGGTTCATGATCGCGAGCCGCGGGCGGCCGACCTTCGCGTACCAGCGCAGCAGGAACGAGACGAGCACGCCGGCGGCGATGAACAACGCGGCGACAGGCCACGGCTGGCGCGCGTAGATCGTCACCTTCTTCGACACGCCGGCGAAATCGAGCGTGCCTTCGTAACGGCCGGGACTCTTGATGCCCGAGACGATGAGCGGCATCGGCTGCGTGCCTTTCGCCGGCACCGCCAGCGTCTTCGCGACGACCGACGGGAACGGCGCATTCAGGCTGACTTTCTCGTTCGGCTTGTAGAGGAACGAGGTGACGATCGGCTTCGCGACGGTCGTCGGCGCGCCGCCCGTCTCTCGGATCTGCGCGGGGAACGGCGCGCTGGTGCCGTCGCCGAGGCCGACGGGCATTTCGACGAGGACGCCGGGAAGATCGTCGACGGTGATCCCGGCCGCTGCGGCCGCGGAACGCGTCAACTTGAGCTTCACCGTCGTGACCGCATCGCCGGCTTGCAGGCGGAGGATCGCCGTGTAGTCGCCGGCCTTCGCCAGGTCCTGCGCCGGCGTGATCGTGAGCGGCGCCGAGCCGAACTTCGGAATCGCGAGCGACGTCGCCGATGGCGTGGCGTCGTACGTCTCGGCGCCGGCGTCGACGAACGGGATCACGACGATCGCCGCCGTCACGTCGTCCTTCGACGGGTTCAGGATCGTGAGGCGGATCGTCGGACGAGCGGACGCGATGTTGTACGTGACGACGTTGTTCGTCGCCTCGCCGACTTCGAGTGCGGCGAACGCGGATGCGCAGACGAATAGCGTGAGGACCACCGCAGCAATGCGAAGCATGCCGCGATGTTAGCGCAGGCTTTACGCAACGACGGCACGAAGCGAGCGGATGTCGCCGTCGAGCGGTCGATCCTGGAGCACCGGCTGCGCTGCGCCGCGCACGCGTTCGTAGAGAGAGCGCGTACCGTTGCCGAGCCACGAACCAACCGATTTCGTCGCCAGGAACGTCTCGAACGCCTTCGCCTGCTGCTCCGCTTCGTCGAGCGTCTGCACGCGGGCTTCGACGCCCTCGATCGTTGCGACGCGCCATTCGACTGCTTGCGCCGAAACCATCAGCTCGATCGCGAGCACCGCCTGCGCATTCGCCAGCACCATCCCGAGCTTCCGCGCCGCCGTCGTCGACATCGACACATGATCCTCGGCATTCGCGCCGGTCGGGATCGAGTCGACGGATGCGGGATGCGCGAGAACTTTGTTCTCCGAGACGATCGATGCCGCCGTGTACTGCGCGATCATCAGCCCCGAGTTCACACCGGGACGCGTCGTCAGGTTCGGCGGAAGGTTGCGGTTCATGTGCGCGTCGAGCATCAGCTGCGTGCGCCGCTCGGAGATGTTCGCCAGCTCGCTCACCGCGATCGTCAGAAAGTCCGCGGCGAGCGCGAGCGGCTGGCCGTGGAAATTGCCGGCGGAGTAGGCGAGGCGTTCGTCGCCGCGATACTTCTCCGGCCAGTTCGCGCGGTAGCGCAGATCGAACGGCTCGGAGTCGTCGGGGAAGAAGAGCGGGTTGTCCGTCGCGGCATTGATCTCCCGCTCCGCGATGGAACGCGCGTAACGGATGGCGTCGAGCGACGCGCCATGCACTTGCGGCGCGCAGCGCAGCGAATACGGATCCTGCACCGCGCCGGCGCGTTCGACGAGCTTGCTGCCGTCGAGCTGCTCGCGGATGCGCCGCGCGCTGTCGATCTGGCCGAGCTGGCCGCGCGCTTCATGCACCTTCGCGTCGAGCGCGCGCGTGCAGCCGACGAGCGCTTCCATCGCGAGCGCGACGCATCCATCGGCGGTGGCAGCGAGGCGCTCCGCATCGAAGACCGCGAGTGCGAGCATCGCGGCGGAGAAGTTCGCGCCGTTGATGAGCGCGAGCCCTTCCTTGTACGTCGGCGCCAGCTCCTCCGCCGTGAAGCCGAGAACGCCGGGCAGTTCGGTCGCGTCGCGCAGCGTGCGATCGGACGTCGTGTAGAAGCGGCCGTTGCCGAGGAGGACGACGAAGAGATGGGAGAGCGGACAGAGATCGCCGCTTGCGCCGACCGAGCCGCGCAGCGGGACGAGCGGAATCACGCCGCGGTTGATCATCGCCTCGACGATGTCCACCAGCTTCGTGCGCACGCCCGAGTGGCCTTTGAGGAACGCGTTGAGTCGCGTGACGAGCGCGCCGCGCACGACGTCCGGCGCGTAGTAGTTGGCGAGATCGTCCGGATTCGCGTTGTTGCCGACGCCGACCGAATGCGAGAGCAGCAGATTGCGCTGCAGCTGCTCGAGAGCGTCGGCCGCGATCGGCTTGTCCTTGAACTCGCCGAAGCCGGTGGTGACGCCGTACTCCGTCGCGCCGCTTCCTTCCCGATACCGCCGCACCACATCCGCAATCAGCGCCTCGGCGGCCGCGACGCGTTCATTCGTCATCGGATCGCGCTGCACGCGCACGGACGGATCGCGGGCGATGCGAGCCAGCTGCTCGATCGTCAGCGAGTCGCCGTCCAGAAGGATCGTTTCGCTCATTCGATCTCGGAGAGGAGACGCTTCACCGTCGCCGCGAGCTCCGCGCGCGGCACGACGGTCTGTCCCGGCCGAGCCGCGAGCCATTCCTTGCGATCGCCGACGGCCTTCGCTTTTTCCCGGCCGACGGTCATGTCCTTGATCGTCACTACGCCCTGTTGCTTCTCGTTCGAGCCGTAGAGCAGGACGAGCGGCACGTCGTATTGATCCGCGTACTTCAGCTGCTTGCCCGGACCCTTGGCCATACCGAGGTAGAGCTCCGTCGGGATGTTCTGCCGGCGCAGCTCCCACGTCATCGCCAGGTAATCCTCGGTCAGCGCGGGATCCATGTTGACCACGAGCACGCGCGCGGTCGCTTTCCGTTTATCGATTTTGTCGAGATACGCGAGCGCGGCGAGGAGGCGATCGACGCCGAGGGAGGCGCCGACGGCCGGGATGCGCTCGCCGAGGAAACGCATGACTAGGTCGTCGTAACGGCCGCCGCCGAAGACGGAGCCGAACTGTGGCGCGTCGAGCACGATGGCCTCGAAGACCGGACCGGTGTAGTAGGCGAGGCCGCGCGCGATCGAGAGATCGAGCGAGACGCGGTCGTCGCCGTAGCCGAGGGCGTAGAGATGGCTGGAGATGCGCTCGACGACGTCGATTTGCGCGCCGGCGCCTTCGACGCCGGAGAAGAGCTCGCGGATCTGGCGGAGGATGTCCGTGCGCGAGGCGTCTTTGATCGCGAGGAAGCGCTCGATGCGATCGACCTGCTCGCGCGTGAGCCCGACGCCGCGGATCGTGTCGCCCGACTCGTCCTTGTAGCCGTTCATCAGCTCCAACGCGACTTTCTCCGGGCCGACTTTGTCCAGCTTGTCGAGGACGCGGAAGACGTCGACGCCTTGCTCGGCGGGGATCTCGCCGTACTTCAGGAGGAGATTGAGGACGGCGCGGCTGGAGAAGCGGACGAGGTAGCGCCCGACGTCGAGCGCCGAGAGCGAGTCGCACATGCCGGCGATGATCTCGGTGTCCGCAATCTCGCTCTCCGTGCCGACCGAGTCGAGGTCGAACTGCGTGAACTCGCGGAAGCGCCCTTTGTCCGGCTTGTCGAATCTCCATACCGGGGAGACCTGGTAGCGACGGAACGGGCGGGGAAGATCGTTGTACTGCGCGACGACGCGCGCCAACGGAACGGTGAGATCGAACCGCAATCCCAGCGCCTCGTTCTCCGGCGTTTGGACGCGGAAGATCGATTGCTGTGCTTCCTGCCCCGCGCTGCCGGAGAGAACGTCGAGATACTCGATCGCCGGCGTGGTGATGGGGACGAAGCCATACAGCTCGTAGACGCCACGGATGGTGTCGATCATCCGCTGCCTCGCGAGCATCTGGTCGGGGAGGAGGTCGCGGAGACCGCGGCTCAGCCGCGGGTCAACTGTAGGGGACAGGGCCGACTCCTTCGGCCGCGGCTGAGAATTGAGAATTGAGAATTGAGAATTGAGAACGGTTCAGCGTTTTCTCAATTCTCAATTCTCAATTCTCAATTCCGCCCGGCAGGGCGGTGGATGGTACCGAGGGGCGGGCTCGAACCGCCGACCCCCAGATCCACAATCTGGTGCTCTAACCAACTGAGCTACCCCGGCACAGGCCGCGAATGATACCCAAGATTCGCGCGGGTGGGAACACGGGAGTGGGGTGGCGCATTTCGGGCCCTCGAAGGGGAGCGATCACACGTGCCCGTGTCATCCTGAGGCCGGCACGGCCCGCTGCGTTTGTTGGCCAAGCCTTCACGAGGATTTGCGTCCCCTGCCGGCCTTGGTGAAAGTCATGGCATCGCGGGGAAGGGTGGCGGCGTGGCGGCGGGCTTCAGGCCGTCGCGGGACTGGCTGAAGCCGGTCCCCACGTGCATGTCATTAGAAGCTCCGAAGAGGGCGAAGGATCTCCCGGCACGTACGCCTTCCGCCTGCGTCAGGAGATCCTTCCCCGTCTTCGCGGGTCAGGATGACACCGCTGGGCTGCGCGGAGGCTTGCCCGAACAGCCCAGCGAGCCGCCTCACTCGTAACGCAGCGCCTCGATCGGATTCAGCTCCGCGGCCCGCGTCGCGGGGTAGATACCGGACACGAGCCCTACGGTGATCGAGACGCCGGTCGACAGGAACAGCGACCAGAACGTGATCACGGTCGGCCAGCCGGCGTACGCGGCCACGAGTTTCGCCAGCACGATCCCGATGATGATTCCGGTCACGCCGCCGATCAGCGAGATTGCGAACGACTCGATCACGAACTGGGAGCGGATGTCCTTCCGCGTCGCACCGATCGCGCGACGCACACCGATCTCGCGCGTCCGTTCCAGCACCGAGGCGAGCATGATGTTCATGATCCCGATGCCGCCCACGAGCAGGGAGATGCCGGCAATCGAGCCCATCACGATGTTGAAGATGCGTTGCGTCTGGCGGCTCTGTTCGAGCAGCGCCTCCGGGACCACGACTTCATAGTCGTCGGCGCCGCCGTGCAGGCGGTCGAGCAGCGGGCGGATCAGCTCCGCGGTCTTCAGCGTGGAGACTTCCGGCTTCACCGTGATGAGCAGCTCGTCGACCGGCGCATCGAGCGGATCGCGGTCGAACTTGCGCATCGCCGTCGAGACGGGCATCCAGATCTCGCGGTCGCTCGATCCGGTCGGGATGCCGTTGCTCGATGCCGCACCGCCGCCGGCCACGTCGCTGGCCATGATGCCGATCACCTCGAGCCACACATCATTGACCTTGAGCTGCTTGCCGATCGCCTCGCCGTAACCGAAGAGATTGCGGCGAATCTCCTGGCCGATCACCGCGACCTGCGCATGCTCCCGTTCGTCGCGCGCGTCGAAGAAGCGTCCGTCGGCGAGCTTCACCGACGCCACCTCGCGATAGCGCGACGAGATGCCGAACACTTTCCCCTTCGTCTTCGCGCCCGGCGCGAGGATCTTGTACGGCTTCACCTCGACGCGGGGCAGCACGCGCTCCACGTTCGGCACCGCCTCGGTGATCGCCTCGCCGTCGCGCAGCGAGACGCCGAGCGATTTCTTGCGCAGCTCCTGGCGCTCCTCGGGCTTCACGTCTTTCGCGCGCACGATCACGTTGCGCAGACCGAGGCGGCCGATGGCTTCGAGCGCCTTCTGCTCGCCGCCCGCGCCGATCGAGAGCATCGCGATCACGGCGCCGACGCCGAAGATCATCCCGAGCATCGTCAGCGACGTGCGCATCTTGTGGCGCGCGAGGTTGTTGAGCGCCGTCGTGAAGGTCTCGAGGTCTTTCATTTCGTCTTGTCCGCGGTCGGATCGACGAGCGCGATCTCGTCGTTCTTCGTGAGTCCCTTCGTGACGACGACGCGCCCCGCGGTGGCGGACGCGATCTCGACCGGCACCGCCTCGAACTGCGAGCCTTTGCGCCGGTACACGAGCTTCTTCCCTTCCTTCTCGAACAGCGCCTGACGCGGAATCGCGAACGCGTCGTCCCGATCTTCCACGTCCAGCACCGCGCGCACGCGCGTGCCGGGCTTCATCACCTTCGGATCGGTCTTGTCGAGGGAGATCGTGACGCCGAAGTACTGCACCGGCACGTTGCGCACGCGCGGGCGGGCGAGCTTGTCGACCTGCGTGATCTTGCCCTGATAGGCGACGCCCGGCGCCGATTCGAGCGACACCGTCGCCTTCTTGTCAACCGCGAGCCCCGCCGCATCCGCCTCGAGCACGAACACCTCGGCCTTCATGGACGCGAGGTCGGGAATCTCGCCGAGCGGCATGCCCGGCCACGCCGTCGTGCCGACGCGGGGCACCTCGCCGCGCCAGTCGCGGTTGAGCACGAGGATGCCGTCGTACGGCGTGACCAGCTCCAGCGACTTCAGGCCCTGTTGCGCGTTGCGGATCTTGAGGCCGGCCTTGCGATCCTCGATCGACAGCAGATCGTGCTCCGCCTTCGCGAGCGAGTTGCGGACACCGAGGACGTTTTCGGCGTGCTGCTTCTTGTCGCCGGCCAGGCCTTCATCGACTTCCGACTCGATGCGCTGGTACTTGGAGAAGATCTCCGCATCGTCGAATTTGAACTTGCGCGCGGTGTCGAGCTCGTTCTGCGCCTGGCGCGCGTCGCGTTTCAGATTCGTGCGCGTCGTGCCGGCGTCGGTCTCCGCTTTCGTCAGCTTGTTTGCCGCTGTGCTGTGCGCCTCGTTGCCGTCGAGCAGCAGATTCTCGAAGTCGGTCGGATCGAAGCGGACGATGACGTCGCCTTTGTGCAGCAGTGTTCCCTCATCCGCAATCCACGACACTTTCAGTGGACCGGGTGCATCGTGCGGTGCCGCGAGCGGCGTCGCATTCACCGCCTTCAGATTCCCCTCGGCTGTCACGCGCCGTTGGAACTTCGTCGGCTCGACTTTGAAGACGGCGATGTCTTCATCGCGCCGCGGAATCGCAAACGCGATCACGGCGATGACGAGCACGATCGCCGCGATGATGGCCACGCGCCGCTTCATCACGATTTCTCCTTCGATGCGTCGTCGCCGGCCTTCGTGAGGAGCACGCGGTCGCGGGCGGAGAGACCGCCGAGAACTTCGACGGACTTGTCGTTTTCGTGGCCGAGCTTCAGCTTCACTTTGTCGACGGAGAACATCCCGCGGCGATACGCGACCGGCCCTTCATCGGACACGAACACCGCGTTGCGCGGGATCAGCAGCGCTTCTTTCGCGCGCTCCAATTCGACGGTGCCGGCGAAGCGCATGCCGGGCCGCATCTTCGCCGCATCCGTCTTGTCCAGTTTGATGTCCACGCGGAGGACCTTGAGCGGATTGCGGTTGTTCATCACCTGCTGTTGCTGCACGGTGCGGCTCGCAGTCGTGATCGTGCCGTGCAGCTCTTCGTCGGGATGCGCGTCGAGGCGGAACGTCACGCGCTGGCCGATCGCGACCTTGCCGGCGTCGACTTCATCGACCTCGCCCTTGGCCATCATCCGGGAGAGGTCGGGGATCTCCAGCACGCGCTCGCCGCGCCAGCAGGTGTCGCCGACCTTCTTCTTGTCGCCGCGCCAGTTCGTCACGTAAACGATCGTTCCGTTGCGCCGCGCCGTGATCGTCATCCGCCGGATCGCATCCTCGGTCTGCGCCACGTCCGCCGCCGCCTGTTGCTGCTTGCTTTCGAGCAGCCGGATCTCCGCCGCCGCGGCGCGTTCGAGCGCCTCCAGACGTTCGTGAATCGACTGCGTCTCTTCCTTCGCGAGCTTGTAGTCGAGCTCCACCTGTTTGCGGTCTTTGATGCCGAGGATGTCCGGCGGCGACTCGAGCTTCAGCGAAGTCTTCCTCCCTCGTCCCTCGGCCTCCGAGAGCTGGAGACGGATGTCCGCGGTGCGCAACGCCAGGTCGGCCTGCTTCTTCTCGATCTCCTTCCGCGCCGACTCGGCCTCGGCGCGTTTGTCGTCGAGGCGGCGCTGGAGCTCCGAGGTGTCGAAGGCGAGGACGGGCATGCCTTCCTTCACGTCCGATCCCTCGGGCGCCATCATCGAGATCTTGAAATCCCAAACGTTGTTGAGCTGCGGCGGGCCGAAGGAATCGGAGTCGATCGCGGAGAGCGTGCCGGTGACGTCGATGCCGGTGACGAGATCGCCGCGGCTTGCGCGCACCCACTCGCCCTGACGGTCGGCCGCGAGTTTGTTGCGCAGCGTCCAGCCGCCGAGGAAGAAGAGGATGACGGCGGCGAGGGAGATGAAGACGCGCGGGCGCAGGAGCACCGGCCACGGGCCGGTGCGTTGATCGGCCAAGCCTCCGCGGAGGTTCGCGTCGGAACCACCTTTGATGGGCACGGTGTCAGCCATGGGTCTCGTTCTCCAGCGACGCCAACGTCTGCCCTTCTTCGAGGCCGTTCGTGACGACGCAATCCTGCGCGTTGCAGCTGCTGACCGCGACCTCTTTGCGCTTGCCGTTGCCGAGGAGCGCGGACGGTTTGTCGCCCGAGAGGTCGAGGGCGACGCGCGGCGCGATGAGCGCGTCCGCAGTTTGCTGGCGCCGAATCGTGACGCGCGCGGAGAGGCCGGGCCGCATGCGCTCGGCGTCGATGCGCGCGAGCTTCACGACGACCTTGAACGCGCGTCGCAGCGACTGGCGATTGCTTTCCTGCGCGACGGCGGAGATCGACTCGACACGGCCGGGGAACGTCATGTCCGGGTAGCCGTCCAGCGTCACGACGGCGGGCATGCCGATGGCGACGCGGCCGTCATCGACGTCCGCGAGCGAAGCGGCGACTTGCAACGTCGACATCTCCGGAATCACGGCGAGCGGGAAGCCGACGAACACGGCGTCGCCGGCCTGCAGCTTGCGGCCTTCCCACGGAATGTCTTTGATCACGACGATCCCGTCGCGCGGCGCGCGGAGGATCAAGGCGTCGATCGCGGTCTGGGCGATGGTGATGTCGCGGTGGGCCTTGAGGAGCTTGAGGTCGAGATTCGCGCGCTCCGAGGAGATGCCGGTACGCTGCGATTTGAGGACGTCGACGGACTTGTCGTATTCGACCTGCGCGCGGCGGAGCTTCGTCTGGCGATCTTCGTATTCACGCGCGGCCAGTATCTCGCGCGGCAACCCGGCTTCGAGCTTCGCCTTCTCCAGCTCCGACTTCTTCTTCTCGACGTCGAGCTGCTTCTCCTTGAGGTCGGCCGCCCATTCGCCTTCCTTCTGCTGCAGCTCCTGCGCGGCCTGCGTCTCGGCCTGGCGCTTCGCATCGAGGTCGCTGACGAAGGCCGTGTTGTCGAGCTCGACGATCTTGTCGCCTTGCTTCGCCTCGACGCCGTCGGTCGTCAGCCACTTGATCGTCGTTTGCCATTGCGGCAAGGCCGGCACAGCGATGAGGTCGCCACGCGCCGATTCGAGCTCGCCGGTGAGCACGACGTCGTGGACGAACGTGCCGCGCCGGACGCGCAGGCAGCTCGCGGCCGTGCGGTAGCCGGCAAAGCAGGCCGTGAGCATCATCGCCAGAAAGGAGAAGAGGAGGAGAAGGCGCGATCGCATGATCGTTTCCCAGATGGGACGTACGAGAGTGTCGAAGGTTAGGCGGATCTCGATTGCAAAATTCCGGTAAAGACGTCCGACGCATACAATCAGCCGATGCCCGCCGCCTCTACCGAACGGTTTTCCCTGGAAGTGCTTCCCGTTCCTGCCGACGACTTCGCGGCGAGCGTGCGCGCGGGCCTGACCGCGCCGCGCAAGGTTCTCGAGCCCCGCTTCTTCTACGACGCGCTCGGCTCGGCGCTTTTCGACGCCATCTGTGAGCTGCCAGAGTACTACGTCACCCGCGCAGAGACGGAAGTATTGACCATTCACGCCGCGGAGATCGCCGCAGCCCTCGGCGGGCCTCTTCGCATTGTGGAATTGGGCAGCGGAACCGCTCGCAAGACGCGCATCCTGCTCGACGCCATCCTCGCCCGGCAACGCACGCTCGACTACGCACCGCTCGACGTCGACGCCGGCATGCTGGAGAAAGTTGGTAACGCGCTCCTCGGCGAATACGAAGGCATTCGCGTCATGGCCTTGCGCGGCGACTTCCGCGACCCCGCGCGCGCGATCGCGACCCTGCCGCCGACGCACGATCGCACCGTCATCCTTTTCCTCGGATCGAGCATCGGCAACCTCGATCCTTCCGAAGCCGCGGCGATGCTGCGCAATCTCCGCAGCGCGATGCGCAAAGGCGACGCGCTCTTCCTCGGCGTCGATCTGCGCAAGTCGAAATCCGTGCTGGAGCCGGCTTACGACGATGCGCTCGGCGTCACGGCATCGTTCAATCTCAACCTGCTGCAACGCATCAATCGGGAGCTCGGCGGTCACTTCGACCTCGCCCGCTTCGCCCACCGCGCGCTCTATGACGAAACCCTCGGCCGCATCGAGATGCACCTCGTGAGCCGCGGCGCCCAAACCGTGCGCATCGCGGATTACGAGGTCAAGTTTGCGGACGGCGAGACGATCCACACTGAGAGCTCGTGGAAGTACGACGACGCGTCGCTCGCAGCCCTCGCCGCCGAGGCTGGACTGACGGTGGAAAGGAAGTGGGTGGATGGGCGGGAGTGGTTCGCGGACGTGTTGCTGACCGCGTCAGCATAGCGGCGGACGTTAGCCCGTGTAGGGGCGGGCTTCGCCCGTCCGGGCCGGCTGAAGCCGGCCCCTACATGCCCAGGAGTCTCAGCATCCGCTCCCGATTGCGCAGGAAGTCGCGAGTGACGGTCACGTGCTCCGTTTCTTCGTACGCGACTTCGTGCAACTCGCCGTCGAGCGAGTAGATCGTCGCGCCGGGGTAGGCCATCACGATCGGCGAGTGCGTCGCGATCAGGAACTGCGAGCCGAGGAGTACCAGCTCGTGCATGCGGGCGAGCATCGCCAGCGGGCGCATCGGCGAAAGCGCGGCCTCGGGCTCGTCGAGGATGTAAAGGCCGTGGCCGAGGAAGCGGTTGAGCAGGAGCGCCATGAACGCTTCGCCATGCGACTGCTCGTGCAGCGACTCGCCGCCGTAACCGCGCGTGACGCCGAGGTTGTCGATCTCCGTGGCGACGTTGAAAAAGGATTCGGCGCGGAGGAAGTAGCCGTCCGACTCGCGCTTCGGGCTGCGAATCAGGCGGACGAACGTTCGCTCCGGCTCGCGCCGCGTCGTCTCGAATCGAAAGTTGCGCGATCCACCCTCGGCGTTGAATCCGGCGGCGATGGCCAGCGCTTCGATGAGCGTCGACTTGCCGCTGCCGTTCTCGCCGACGAAGAACGTGACTTGCGTGGGGAAGCGAATTTCTTCGATGCCGCGAAACGCGGGCAATCGCGAACGGTAGTCCTCTCCACCCGGTAGGATCTCCGCTCCGGGAACGAAAACTTTCGCGTCGAGCGCTCGCACGCAAGAAATCGTACCGTCTACGCGCGGCAGACGGTTTTCTTTCGCAACGGGTGCGCACGATAAGCGCGAGGTCGGCGTTCAGCGCATCGAACGCACCGGCGCGGCTCACAATCGAGCACAAACTCCGCCCGAGCGGCCTGCGGAGCGCGTTTTCCGCGCTCAACGCGTCTGCGCACGAAACTGCGCCCGCTTCTCCACGACGTAGCGCTTTGTGCCCACAGGTTTTGCGCGCTGTCCAATAGTG
>JAFAVZ010000128.1 GCA_019242175.1 Acidobacteriota bacterium | reverse complement strand
CTCACGATCTTCATCCCGTCGAAGCAGCTGATGACCGTCGCCGAACAACGCGGCGCCGTCGGCGGCTTCTCCGTCTACCTCGCCTGGGGCGGCATCCTCGGCGAGATCAGCGACGTCACGACGCGCCTCCAGCCGTTCACGCAACGCGATCTGAACGGCTCGAAAGGATGGTTCACGTACGACTTCGAGGTCGTCGTGGACGACCGAACGGACCGCATCTCCGTCGGCGTGATGGACGAGCTCGGAAAGGACTTCGGCGTGGCACGCGTGCCGCTGCCGGCGAGGAAGTGAGGAATGGTTGCTGGTTGCTAGTTGCTAGTTGCTGGTTGCTAGTTGCTGGTTGCTCGCGCGGCTGCGTTTGAGCGAGCAGAGGCGCCAGTAACCAGCAACCAGCAACGAGTAACCAGCCACGAGTAACCAGCAACGAGTGACTTGCTCATGCGAATCGGAGTCATCGCAGATACCCACGGCCTGGTGCATCCGCGCTTAGCCGAAGTGTTCGCCGGCGTGGACCACATCGTCCATGCCGGCGACGTCGGCGGCGAGCACGTGCTCGAGGCCTTGCGCGCGATCGCGCCGGTCACGTTCGTCGCGGGGAACAACGACGACGCGAGCGGCTACGAGATCGCGCGCTTCGGCGGCATCCTCATCACGCACATCCTCCCGCGGCCCTCGAAGCCGGGCAAACATGTGCTCGCGGCGCTGGCGAAGGAGAAGGCGGAGATGGTCGTGTTCGGGCACAGCCATCTGCCGCACGACGAAGTGGTGAACGGCGTCCGCTACTTCAATCCAGCGAGCGCCGGGCCGCGGCGTTTCGACTACCCAACGTCGGTCGGCATTCTCGAAAATGGGCGCGCGTATTTCGTGCCGCTCGACGCGCGCTCGGTGGAGGCGCTGCGAAAGCGGATGAATCAGATGCGATGATGCGCGCGTGCGTCGTGCCCTCGTCCTGTTCGTTTTCCTGATCGCCGCCGGCTGCGCGAAAGAGCGCGCGACGTTCCGCGGCGCGCCGGTGATCGTGATCAGCGTCGACACGCTGCGCTCCGATCACCTGCCGGCCTACGGCTACAAGGGCATGCAGACGCCGCACATCGATGCGCTGCGCCGCGACGCGATCCTTTTCGAGCGCGCGTACAGCCATTGCCCGATGACGTTGCCGTCGCACGTCTCGATCTTCACCGGCCTGCTGCCGACGGAGCACGGCGTGCGCAACAACGTCGGCTACCGCTTCGACGCCGCGAAGCATCCGCCGCTCGCCGTCACTCTGCACGGCAACGGCTATCGCACCGGCGCCGCGGTTTCGTCGTACGTGCTGCGCTCCGAGACCGGCATCGCGCAAGGATTCGAGTCTTACGATGATGCGATTCCCGTCGCGGCCGCGGGCGCGGTGAGCGAGCATCAGCGATCGGGTTTCGAGACGCTGAAAGCCGCCGATGCGTGGCTCGGGCAACACGCGTCGGAGCCGTTCTTCTACTTCTTCCACATCTACGAGCCACACGCGCCGTACAGCCCGTCGTACGACGGCGAGATCGCGAAGGCGGACGACATCGTGGGCCGCCTGCTCGCGCGTTTGAAGGAGCTCGGCGTCTACGACAAGGCGCTGATCGTCTTCCTCTCCGATCACGGCGAAGGCCTGTGGCAACACGGTGAAGACCAGCACGGGATCCTGCTCTATCGCGAGTCGCTGCAGGTGCCGCTCTTCGTGAAATTGCCAAAGTCCGTGCGCGGCAATACCTCGGTCGCGCGTCCCGTCCCACTCGCCGACGTCGCGCCGACGATTCTCGACGCGCTGGGCATCGCCGGCTCCGACCGCTCGCTGTTGAAAGACGCGAAGCCGAAGCCGATCTACGCCGAAACCCTTTACCCGCGCATCCACCTCGGATGGAGCGAATTGCGTTCGCTGATCGACGAGCGCTGGCACTACATCGACGGGCCGCGGCCCGAGCTGTACGACGTCTTACACGATGCCGGCGAGACGCGCGACGTCTCGACGATCGAGCGCCGTCCGTACGCCGCGATGCGCCAGACGATGGCGACGTATCCGAGCGCGATCGAGTCGCTGCAGGTCATCGATCCCGAAGACGCGAAGAAGCTCGCCGCACTTGGTTACGTCGGGACGCCGAAGAACCGCACCGGCCCATTGCCGAATCCACGCGACGAGATCGCGCATCTCGACGAGATCAAGATGGCGTTCGGCCTCGCCGATCAACGCCGCTACGACGAGGCGGTGCTCGTCTTCCGTCGCCTGCTCCAACGCAATCCGCGATTGAGCGACGTGTGGTCGAAGCTCGGCGAGATCCTCGTCGAGTCCGGCCGCTATCCGGAGGCGATCGAGACATACAAGACGGCCATCGCCCAAGCCGAACGCTTCTCTCCCGACCTCGCCCTCGGACTCGGCTTCGCGTATCTGAAGAATGAACAGCCGCAGGAGACCGTGCAGCATGCGGAGCTCGCGCTTTCGACGAATCCGCGCGAGGCGAACGAGCTGCTGGCGCGCGCGTTCGTGGAGCTGAAGCGCTTCCCCGATGCCGAACGTTGCGCGCGCACGGCGATCGAGGCCGGCGATCGGCAGCCGACGTCGATTCTTCTCCTGGCTGAGGTGCAACGGGCGGAGGGGAATTTGAACGGCGCGCTGCAGACGATCGAGGAGGCGGAGCGGCGCGCGAACGATCTCGAGGTGCCGCATCTGTACGGCATCGACTATCTGCGTGGCGACATCCTGGCGCGGCTCGACCGTCCCGACGAGGCGATCGTCGCGTTCCGCCGCGAGATCGAGAACGCGCCGCAACACCTGCAGGCTTACGCGAACCTCGCGCTGGTCTACATCATCGTCGGGAAGACGGCGGAGGCGAACGCCACGCTCGAACAGATGGCGAAGGCGAACCCGCATCGCGGCGCCTACGCGCTCGCGGCGAAAACGCTGGAGACGGTGGGGGACGAACGCGGCGCCGCGCGCTGGAGGAAAAAAATGTAAACGTGGCGGCGGGCTTCAGCCCGCCGCAGGGACGGGCTGAAGCCCGTCCCCACGTTGTTCAGCGCTTAGAACTTGATGCCCACCGAGACGCGGTACGTGCGCGGCATCTGGTACGCGTTCTCGCTCGTCGGCGTGCCGAACGTCGAGGCCTTCTGCCAGTGCACGCCTTCCTTCGGCGTGTCGGTGAACGGGTTGAACGCGAGGCAGCGCGTGCTCGCGGTGCCGCTCTGGATGCAGTTCGTGTTGCGTCGCGTCAGGATCGTCTTGTCGACGAAGTCCGGGTCCTCGATGCCCTGCTCGTTCAGGATGTTGATCAGATCCGCCTCCACGAACAGCTGCGCCTTACGGAAGGTCGGGAGGTAGAAGTTGATGCCGAGGTCTGTGGAGGTGATGGTGTCGAGGCGGAGGCCTCCGCGGTCGCTGAAGTAGTACGTCACGGACGACGGCACGGTCGCGTAGCCGGGATTCGTGATGCCGTTCGTCGGGCCGTTGGCCTGGCCGGCGCGCACGTCGATCAGGCCGGTCGCGGAGTAGCTCAGCGCGGAGTGATAGCGCTCCAGCAGCGAGAGATTCAGCCGGCCGATCGGCGAGCTCCAGTCGTACTGGAGCCACACGTTGCCGCGATGGCGCATGTCTGCGCCGAGGTAACCGACAGGTTGGGCCTGGGAGAAGTTCGTGTATTCGGGGCGGTCGAGATACGTGTTGATGCTCGTCGCCGAGCCGGCCGTCTCGCCTTCGACGTTGCCGCGCAGATGCGAGTACGTGTAGTTGCCGCCGATCGTGAGCGGGGAAGCGATGCGATAACTGCCTTGCATCTGCACCGCGCGGTACTTGCGGGAGAGACCCGGCGCGCCGTTCTCGATCACGCCCTGGTCGAAGAGCGTGCCGTTCGGGTCGCGCGCTTTCCCCGTCTCCAGCGTGCGGCGGATGACGTAGAAGTCGCTCCACTTGCGATAGATGAAGTCGGAGCGGAAGAAGCCCTTGTTGCCGAATGCGCGCGCGTGGCCGATCGTGAGCTCGTCCATGTACGGCGCGTTGAGCGAACGGTCGAAACGCGTGGTGACGCCGGGGATGTGGACGCTGGTCAGGAACTCGGTGTTCTTCGTCCCGCCCACGCCGTTGAACCAGTTGAACACCTGGCGGATCACGTCCGCCACCGGGATCAGCTGATTCGTCGCCGTGCCGCTCGGGTTCAGCAGCGGGCCGTGATAGTCCCAGTAGTACGACGCGTAACGGCCGGCGGTCGCGGTGTTGTCGGCCGGGCCCTGATCGACTTTCGAGACATACCGGCCATATGTCGCGGAGAAGCGATGGCGGCCGTCGCCTTTCAGATCATACGCGGCGGAAAGGCGGGGGCTGAACGCGCTGTCGTCGACGGTCTTGTTGCCCGCCTGGTCGGTGCCGAACGCCTTGTCGTAGCGCAGCCCGACGTTGAAGTTGAAGTGCTCGTTGAGATCCCACTTGTCGTTCACGAAGAACGAGCGGACGGCGAAGTCCGACGTGTGCGAAAGCGCCGGCACCGGGTCGTATTCGATCTCCGCGTTCGACGGATCGACGCCGAAGAACGTCTGCTGCCCGACCTGGATGATCGTGCCGTGGATGCGCAGGTCGCTGCCCGACTGGTAGTTGTTCTCGTTGCGCAGCTGGTGGAACTCCTCGACGCCGCCGGCGACACTGTGGTTGCCGGTCGCGCGCGTGGAGAGGAAGTACGAGCCCTTCGCCTGCCAGCTCTTGTTGTCGCGCTCCTTCGCCGGGCAGGGCGAGCCGCAGAACGTGGGCGACCACATGCGGTTGCCGGTCGACGCGTCGAGAAGGAGCGTGCCTTCGATGAGGTCGCGGGTCTCGGCGCCGTTCACGAACTTGTCGTTCATCCGGCTGTACTGGCCTTCGATGAGGAAGTCGTTCGTCAGGATGCCGCTGTAGTTGATGGACAGCAGCGAGCGCGGGCGGTCGTACGGCGTGAGGCTGCGCAGGTCGACGACTCGGCCGCTGCTGATCGTGTTGTCGCGCTGGTCGCGGCTGTTGATGTACGAGACGACGGCGTTGTGCTTGGAGGTGATCGCTCCGGTGAGCTTCCCCTCGTAGCGATGATCGTCCTGGGTGAAGTCGTACGGGATGTTCGTCTGCGTCGTCTGCCGCCGTTCGTCGCGCGTGGCGTAGCGGCCGGCGGTGAAGAACCAGAGGCGGTCGCGCAGGATGCGTCCGCCGAACGTCCCCTCGTACGTGCTGTTCAGCTGGTCGAGCGGCTGGGCCTGGCCGGCAAAGTCCGACTTCTTCGTCCAGTCCGGATTCGTGAGCGAGTCGCGGAACGAGCCGGTGAAGTCGTTGCCGCCGGACTTCGTGACGGTCGAGACCACGCCGCCCGTGAACCGGCCGAACTCGGCCGAGACGCCGCCGGAGAGCACGGTCGTCTCCTTCACCGCGTCTTCGATGTACAGCGGGTTGACGAAGCCGCGCAGGTTCTCGTTCACGACCACGCCGTCGACGAGGAAGAGGTTCTCGTACGAGTGCGAGCCGGAGATCGTGATCTGGTCGTTCGGTCCCGCTTCCGTGACGCCCGGCGCGAGGAGCACCGTGTCGTCGATCGTCCGGCCGACCGGCAGCTCGTTGATCTGCTGGATGCTGAAGTTCGAGGCGATCTCGCTCGTCTCGATCGCCGCCGGCGCCGCGGCCATGACCGTGAGCTCTTCGCTCAGCGCCGACTGCTGCAGCGTGGCGTCGGCCCGGCTCGTCTGAGAGACGCTGACGGTGACCTTCTTCCGCGTGGTCTGCATGCCGGCGAGCTCGAACGTAGCTGTGTAGTCGCCGGGCGGCAGGGCAGGGAAGACGAACCCGCCGGCGTCGCCGCTCACCGCGCTGCGCGTGCCCTGCAGCGAGGGCGAAGTGATGGAGACGCTGACGCCCGGTAACGGCGAATTCGAGGCATCGGTCACGATGCCCGTCAGTGTGCCGGTGGTCGCCTGCGCCAAAAGGAGAGAACCAGGGAGAAGGAGAACGAGGAGCACGAGTACCCGGGGAACCTTCATGCGGGGGCCTCCTACGTTTGTGATGTAAAGGATTTGTGAAGTGGTTGCGAAATTGTACGCGATGGATGGAGCGCGGGCGTCCCGCCCGCAGCCGCGGAACGTCTCGTGCCGCGGTAGAGACCGCCGGACGAGACGTCCGGTGGTTTGCGGACGAGACGTCCGGTGATTTGCGGACGAGACATCCGGCGGTTTGCGGACGAGACGTCCGGCGGTTTGCGGACGAGACGTCCGCTCTCCATAATCCCGCTCCCAATGACCTTTCTCGAAGCGCGGGGGCTCTCGAAGACCTACCGCAACGCCGAAGTGCCGGTTCCCGTCCTCCAGAGCCTCGACCTCGAGGTGAAGCGGGGAGAGATGCTGGCGATCGTCGGGCCCTCTGGCGTCGGCAAGTCGACGCTCCTCCATCTTCTGGGCGGACTCGACCGTGCGGACGGCGGCACCATCCGCGTCGGCAACCACGACCTCAACGCGATGTCGAACGACGAGCTCTCCCGCTTCCGCAATCGGAACGTCGGCTTCGTCTTC
>JAFAVZ010000648.1 GCA_019242175.1 Acidobacteriota bacterium | reverse complement strand
CACGACGCTCTTCCGATCTTCATGGGCACCGACGCTTCGGACGCACTGGCGATCGCCATCTGCCACGCTCACACGGCGGGCACGAGCGCCCGGCTTCGCGTCGCGCGGTGAATTATCATCGACCCGCTGCGGTTCATCCGTAGCGCTGATGACGGCCGGCCTCCCACAAGAACAGAGCATGGAAGCGCAAGCGCAGGCTGCGGCGCCGCCGCCCGGCCGCCTTGCGCGCACCTTCAGCGCCCTCCGCTACCGCGACTTCCGCCTGCTCTGGTTCGGCGCGTTCACCTCGACGACCGGCACGTGGATGCAGACCGTGGCGCAGAGCTGGGTCGTGCTGAGCATGACCGGCTCGGCGTTCCTCCTCGGCCTCGACGGCTTCCTCGCCACCGGCCCGATGCTGTTCTTCTCGCTCTTCGGCGGCGTCGTCGCCGACCGGATGGAACGGCGGCGAGTGATGCTCTGGTCCCAATACCTCCAGATGACCTTCGCCTTCATCCTCGGCCTCCTGATCTTCTCCGGCCAGGTGAAGGTGTGGCACATCTTCCTGCTCTCGTTCCTGACCGGCAGCGCGCAATCGTTCAGCGGGCCTGCGTACATCTCGCTGCTGCCTCTGCTCGTGAAACGGGAAGACGTGCCGAACGCGGTGGCGATGAACTCGATGCAGTTCAACCTCGCGCGCGTGATCGGGCCGATCCTCGCCGGACTCGCGCTGAGCGCGTTCGGCGCGGCGGTCTGCTTCGGCCTAAACGGACTGTCGTTCGTGGCGGTGATCATCGCGCTGCTGCTCATCCATCCGCCGGCGATGAGCGCGAAAGGGGAGAAGAAGAGCATCCTCGATGAAATGCGCGACGGCTTCCGCTTCGTGACGACGCGGCCGTCGCTGCTCCTCCTCACCTTCCTCGCCTTCGCCGGCACGTTCCTCGGCATGCCCATCATCACGTTCCTGCCGGTCGTGGCGAAGTCGATCTTCCATCTCGACGCGCGAGGCTACAGCTGGCTCCTAACGGCCTACGGCCTCGGCTCCGTCGGCGGTGCGTTGTTCGTCGCGGCGAGCGGGAACATCGCGAAGAAGGGGAAGCTCGCTCTCGTGCTGCAGCTGACGTTCGCCTGCATGCTGATCGTGTTCGCGTTCTCGCGGAACCTGCCGCTGTCGATGGTCATCGCGTTCTGCGCCGGCGCGTGCATCGTCGGCGTGGTGTCGATGTACAGCTCGCTCGTGCAGCTCACGACGAGCGATGCGATGCGCGGCCGGGTGATGTCGATCTTCATGCTCGCGTTCCGCGGCGGGATGCCGCTCGGCAACCTGCTCGCGGGATACGTCGCGCAACGCTGGTCGATCACGGCGGCGCTGGCCGTGAACGGCTCGGTGCTGGCGGTACTCGCGGCGGTGTTCATCCTGCGAGGGACGGATCTCGATGCGGGACTCGTCCACGCGGAGGGATGATTGAACGCCGTTCTGCGCGCGGTGGCCCGCGGCGAACGCGTCTCCGGTCCACTTGATCCCGCGACGCTGGAAGCCGCAGTGCTCGAAGGTCTCGGCGGACTGCTCTTCCATCTCGCCGATGCGCCACCGCGTGAGTTGCGCATCCGCGCGGCGACGATCGAAGCGCGCGCGCTGCATCTCGGCGAAGAACTGCGCCGCGTTTTGGCAGCGTTCGACTTTCCGGTGCTCGCGCTCAAAGGCGGCGTGATGGCGCAGCAGCTCTACGGCGACTCGACGTTGCGCGTGTTCGCCGATCTCGACCTGATCGTCGACGAACGCGATGCCGATCGCGGCGAGGCTGTGCTGCAGTCGCTCGGCTATCGCGACGGAACGCCGCTGACGCCGGCGCGCCGTTCCACGAAGCGGCGTTTCCACAGCGGCTCGGAGCTCGTGCACGAGACGCGCGGCATCGTGGTCGACTTCCACTGGCGCTTCGGCCATCCGCAGTTTCCGCTCGCGTTGCCGTTCGCCGACGCCTACGCGCGGCGTGCGATCGTCGACGGCATCCCGACGCTCGGCCTTAGCGACCTCGCCGTCTTCGCCTGCAGCCACGCGGCAAAACACTTTTGGTTCCGCCTGGAGATGCTCGCGCAGATCGCTGCGCTGACGCGCCTCGCGATCGATTGGGAAGAGGTGGATGCGATCGCCGTCGCCTCCCGCGCCGCGCGCCAGGTCGGTCTGTCGTTCCTGCTCGTCGAAGACTCGCTCGGCGTCGTGCCGCCGCCGCTGCCGCGATGCCTCGCCGCCGCCCGCCCGCACTTCCCGGCGCTGCGCGACCGCCTCTCCCGCGCGCACGACCAGGATCCGCGCGGTCGCGACCTCTTCCTGCTGTTCGACCGCAAACGCGACGTCGTCACCGCGACCGCCGCCGCGATCTTCGTCCCGACGCCCGCGGACTGGGCGACGTCGCAGTTGCCCGACGCGCTGCAGTGGATTGCGCGGCCGCTGCGGCTGGTGGGGCGGCGGCTGTCACATCGATGGCACGACCCGAGCGCACCCCTGATATAGAATCCGGCCCCTTCACGCGGCGCGACGCGTGCAAGGCAACGAACACGAAGAGATGGCGAAGTCGAAAAACCAGCAAACCACGGCAACCATTGACGAAGCGGCGTGCGCGCCGGAGTGGACGGACATCCTCCGGCAGATGATCCTCATCCGCCGCTTCGAAGAAGCAACCGAACGCGAGTTCCGGCGGGGCAAGATCGGCGGCTATCTGCACGTCTACAGCGGGCAGGAAGCGGTCGCGAGCGGCATCCTTTCGGCGATCAGAAAAGGCGACGTCGTCTACTCCGGCTACCGAGACCACGCCCACGCCCTCGCCCTCGGATCCGATCCGAAGGCGGTCATGGCCGAGCTCTTCGGCAAAGGCACGGGCGTCTCGAAGGGCAAGGGCGGCTCGATGCATCTGTTCGATGCCGAGCACGGCTTTTACGGCGGCTACGGCATCGTCGGCGGGCATCTCACGCTCGCGGCGGGCTCGGCGTACGCGTTGCGCTATCGCGGCACGGACAACATCGCTGTCTGCTACTTCGGCGACGGCGCCATGAACATCGGCTCGTTCCACGAGGCGATGAACATGGCCGGCCTCTGGGGCAAAGACGGGCTCTGCCCGATCCTCTGGGTCATCGAGAACAACGGCTACGCGATGGGCACCTCGATCGATCGCCACTCGGCGCTCACCGATCTCTCCCAACGCGTCCGCGCCTACAACATCCCCGCCGAGAAGGTCGACGGGCAGGACATCTTCGCCGTTCGCGGCGTCGCCGACCGGGCGATCCGCCAGATCCGCGAGACCGGCCGGCCGTACTGCATCGAGGCCGTCACGTATCGCTTCAGCGGCCACGGCGCGGCGGACATTCTCCAGCCCTACCGCACGAAAGACGAAGTCGAGCAGCACAAGCACCGCGATCCGATCCAGATCCTCCGCAAGCGTCTCAGCGAGATCTGCGGCCTCACCGACGAAGACGTCCAGGCGATGGACGACCATGCGAACGAGGTGGTCGCGAATGCGGTCAAGTTCGCCGAGGAGAGCGCGCAGCCGGAGGAGTCGCAGTTGTTCACGGACGTCGTGGCCGAGCATGGGCCGCGGCCGGTGCGAGAGGACGAGTAAACGGAAATGGCTGAACTGAGCTACCGCGACGCCATCCGCGCCGCCATGATCGAGGAGATGGATCGCGATCCGAACGTCCTCATCATGGGCGAGGACATCGGCGTCTACGAAGGAACGTTCCGCATCACCGCGGGCATGTTGAAGAAGTACGGTCCGACGCGCGTCATCGACACGCCGATCGCCGAAGCAGGCATGGTCGGCACGGCGGTCGGCATGGCGATGCTCGGCCTCAGGCCGATCGTCGAGATGATGACCGTCAACTTCTCGATCGTCGCCGCCGACCAGATCCTGAATCACGCCGCGAAAGTGCGCTACTTCAGCGGCGGCCAGGTCGACGTCCCGGTCGTCGTGCGCGGCCCGCAGGGCGCCGGCGTGCAACTCTCCGCGCAGCACTCGCAGTCCTTCGAGTCTTTCTACGCGCACTTTCCCGGTCTCCACGTCGTAGCGCCAGCCACGCCGGCGGATGCGAAGGGGATGTTGAAGACCGCCATCCGGGGCAAGGATCCGGTGATGTTCCTGGAGAGCGCGGCGCTCTACGGCATGAAGGGCGAAGTGCCGGACGATCCCGACTTCACCGTCCCGTTTGGCGTCTCGCGCGTCGCGCGGGAGGGGAGCGACGTCACCATCGTCAGCTACAGCCGCATGCTCCAGATGTCGCTCATCGCCGCCGAGACGCTGGCGAAAGAAGAGGGCATCGAGTGCGAGGTCATCGACCTCCGCACGCTGCGGCCGCTCGACCTCCAGCCGGCGTACGACTCGGTGGCGAAGACGCATCGCGCCGTCGTCGTACAGGAGCAGTGGAAGCCGTTCGGCGCCGCGGCGGAGATCGGCCAGAGCATCACCGAGAAGATGTTCGACGAGCTCGACGCGCCGGTCATCCGCGTGACGGGCGAAGACGTGCCGATGCCGTACGCGCGGAACCTCGAGCTGCTCGCTACACCGAAGGAAGAGCACGTGATCGCGGCGGTCAAACGCGCGCTGTACAGGGAGTGAGCGATGGCCGAAGTCATCATGCCCAAGATGGGCGACGCGATGAGCGAGGGGAAGGTCGTCCGCTGGTACAAGAAGGCGGGCGACGCCGTGAAGAAGGGCGAGCCGCTGCTGGAGATCGAGACCGACAAGGTCAATCTCGATCTCGAGGCGGAGAACGACGGCACGCTCTCCGATCTGCAGGCTGACGAAGGCGCGGTCGTCCCCGTAGGCGGCGTCCTGGCCTACGTCCTCGGTGAAGGCGAGAAAGCCGGCGCTCCGGCTGCGCCGAAGAAGGCGGAAAAGAAGGCTCCTGAAAAACCGGCCGAAAAACCGGCTGCCACGACAGAAGAAAAGCCCGCCGAAAACCGCCGCGCCACGGACCGCAAAGACTCCGTCAAGCACACGACCGGCGAATACGGCGAGGCGATCGAGATGAAGGGGCCGCGCGTCGACAAGACGGCGCCCGCCGCACAGCCCGCGCCTGCGGCCGCAGCGAGCGGAGAAGGGGAGCGGCGCAAGTCGTCGCCCCTCGCGCGCAAGATGGCCCGCGAGCTCGGCGTCCGCCTCGAGGCCGTGCAGGGCAGCGGTCCGAAGGGACGCATCGTCGCCGCCGACGTGAAGAACTACCGCGCACCGGCTCCGACCGCGGCGTCCGCCGCAGCGCCGGCGGCGAAGAAGCCGACCGCGTTGCCGCCGCAGCAGCTCGAAGACAAGAAGATCGCGCTCACCGGCATGCGCCGCACGATCGCGAAGCGCCTCTCCGAGTCCACCGGCCCGATCCCGCACTTCTACCTCACTGCCGACTACGACGTCACGCAGCTCCTCGCCGTGCGCCAGCAGCTCGTCGACATCGAAGGCGCGAAGATCAGCGTCAACGACTTCATCGTCCGCGCCGCCGCGCTCGCGTTGCGTCATCACCCGTTCGTCAACTCCAGCTGGGGCGACGACGAGATCGGGCTCCATGCCGACATCCACATCGGAGTCGCCGTCTCGACGCCTGAGGGATTGATCACGCCGGTCGTTCGCAATGCTGACCAAAAATCGGTGCGCGACATCGCCGATGAAGTGCGCGTGCTCGCCGACAAAGCGAAGAACCGCAAGCTGCTCCCGAACGAATACCAGGGCTCCACGTTCACGATCTCCAACCTCGGCGCGTGGGGCATCGAAGAGTTCACCGCGATCATCAACCCGCCGAACGTCGCGATCCTCGCGATCGGCGCGGCGGAGTCGCGGCCGGTCGTGATCGACAAGCAGATCGTCATCCGCGACCGGATGAAGATCACGATGTCGTGCGATCACCGCATCGTCGACGGTGCGGTCGGAGCCGAGTACCTCCGCACGCTGCGCACGTATCTGGAGCAGCCGCTGCGGTTGGTAATTTAGTCGCGACGTTTCCCGTCTCTATTCCGTAACTAGGCACGAAGGAGGAGACCCATGAGGAAACGTGTATTCGTAGCGACACTCGTCCTGATGATCGCCGGCGTTTCGGCGCAGGCCGCTTGTGTGTTGACCGGACATGCGGAGATCACGCGCGGCGGCTGGCCCCGCGTTTTCTGGGATCCGGTCGCGGGCGCGGACAGCTACCACGTCGAGATTTTGCGCGACAACGAGGAGCACGTGCGCAGCCAGGACGTGACCGAGCCGACGATCGACGTCCGTTTCCAGACGGCGGATCGCACCGTCCTCTACTACCGGGTCACCGCCGAGAGCACGACCGACCGCAACTTCGAGCGCTGCTCCACCGTCGTGCCCGTCGTGCTCGAGCGCAATGCGAACTTCCGCAACGTCACGCGCCGCCTCATCATCCCGATCGCCGGCTCTGCGCCGGGAGCGAACGGCGCTTACTACCGCACGTCGCTTCGCCTCACGTCGAACGTGGTTGCCGAACGCGGCCGCCTGATCTTCCACCAGTTCGACGAGCACTTCCCCTACGACCCGAAAACGCTCCGCTACGACCTCGGCCACAGCGTCGGCGAATCCGTCTTCTATGAAGACATCGTGGCGCAGATGGGCGGCTCCGGCATCGGCTACATCGAAGTCGTTCCGGACGACGACACGGTCGGCTACATGCCGTCGATCGAGACGCGCGTCTACAACGACTCGCCGGAGGGCACGTTCGGCGGCTTCGTCGATACCGTCAATCCCGTCGACTTCACCTCTTCGTCGCTGGTGAAGATCCCCGCGGCCGATCCGCGCTTCCGCATGAACGTCGGCATCATCGCGATGGGCCCGACGTACGGTCTGCTCCAGGCGACGCGCAAGGACGGCACGAACATCGGCTTTACGAACATCGCGCTCAATCCCGGCACCGCGACGATGATCCCCGCGGCGACCTTCGCCGGCTTCGATCGGCAGGCGGGAGATGTGATCCGCTTCGTCGCCGTCAACGGCAGCCAGGCGATCCTCTTCTACACGCTGACCGACAACACGACGAACGACCCGCAGGTCTTCATTCCGTCGCAGAACACGAAGGTCATCAACGTGAACACCGCGCTGCAGTAGCGCGCGCTTCGCATCGACACGACGACGCTTTTCGAGGCCGGCGGCGACGCCGGCCTTTTGCTTTTTCGTGGCAATGCAAATCCGGATCGAACTGTTACACTAACCGCATCCCCCATGCCCGGCACCTACGAGCTCCTCGGCATTCTCATCGTCATCTTTCTGGTCTGGTTCGTTCTCAAGATGGCGCGCGTGGCGATCCGCATCATTCTCTTCGTCATCACGCTCGTGCTCGTGGCCGGCGCGCTCTACTTCGTACTCGTGAGGTGATGATCGTGAGCGATCGCAAATACAAACACCGCGGTTACCAGGACAGCGGCTTCAGCTCGTATTCGTCCGGCAACCAGCAACAGCCGCAGGGCCCTCGTCCCGAGCCGCAGCGCCAGAGGATGGAAGGTGCGCCGCGCGGACGCACGGCCGGCGGCTTCGGCCCCGAGGCTTTCAAGTGCAATCAGTGCGGACAGCTTCGGCATAGCTTGTCCGCGTTGACCAGCGAGGAGCTGTGCGGCAAGTGCGGCGCCGACCTGCACACGTGCGGCAACTGCCGCTTCTTCGATACGACGACGCTCTGGGAATGCCGCGAGAACATCCCGGCGCGTGTCTCCGGCAAACATGCGCGCAACGAATGCGCGTTCTTCTCCCCGAAGATCGTGAAAGACCTCGCCGCGGACAAAGGACGGCAGGCGCCGCAGACGCCCGACGACGCACGCAAGGCGTTCGATGCCCTCTTCAAGAAGTAGACTTCGGCCCGCTTGAAGTACCTTCTCTCGATCCTCTCCGGCGCGCTCTTCGCGCTCGCCTTTCCCGACGCCGGGCTCGGCTTCCTCGCGTTCGTCGCCCTCGCGCCGCTGTTCATCGCTCTGGCGCGCTCGAAAACGTGGGGCGAGGCATTCATGCTCGGCTGGGTCTCGCAGATCGTCGCGTGGCTGATCATGGTGCCGTGGGTCATCCGCGTGATGTCCCACTACGGCGGCCTTCCTTACTATCTCGGCGTCCTCATCTTCATCGCCATGGCCTTCTATCTCGGCCTTTTCGGCGCGGCTTTCGGACTGCTCGTCTACTGGATCCGACCCGGCGCGTCGTTCGTCCGTTGGTTGACCATTCCTTTGGCGTGGGCGGCGACGGAGTACGGCCGGACGTATCTGCTGACCGGCTTCCCCTGGAACCTGATCGCTGCGGCGATCGCCGACTACACGTCGTTCATCCAGATCGATCGCGTGGCCGGACCTTACCTCGTCGGCGCGATGATCCTCCTGCCGTCGATCGTGATCGCGTGGTGGGTGACGCAGCCCGCGCCGGGGATTCGACGCTTGTTCGTCGTCGCGCCGATCGCGATCGTGATGTTCGTGTGGTGGGGGACGGGACTCGTCGCCGCGAAGCTGAACGTCCGCACGAACGGCACGCCGCCGATGCGCGCCGCGCTGCTGCAGCCGAACATCTCGCAGGAGATGCGCTGGAGCCGCGAGAACGTGATCGAGATCTACCAACGGATGATCGGCATGACGGACGAGGCGGTGAAGCACAACGTCGCGACGGTGATCTGGCCGGAGTCGACCGTGCCGCTTTCGTTCTCGTCGACCGACTTCTATCGCGACGAGATCGAGAACGTCTCCCGCACCTACAACGTCGACGTCATCCTCGGTTCCGTCGCCGAAGATGCGGCGCAACCGGACAAGATCTGGAACGCCGCGTTCCTCGTCAGCGGCGGGAAGACGATCGGCCACTACGACAAGATCCGCCTCGTCCCGTTCGGCGAGTACGTGCCGCTGCGCAAGGCGCTGTTCTTCGCGAAGAAGCTCGTGCACGAGGTGGGGGAGTTCACGTTCGGCACGCGCGAGACGCCGCTCGACGGCAAGTTCCGCTACGGCCCGGCGATCTGCTACGAGATCGTGTATCCGCAGATCACGCGGACGCAGGTGCGCAACGGCGCCGACGTGCTGGTGACGATCACGAACGACGCGTGGTACGACGGAACGTCCGCACCGCGCCAGCATCTCAATCAAGCCCGTCTACGAGCGGTAGAAGACGACCGCTGGCTGCTCCGGGCGGGCACGACCGGGATCTCCGCGGTGGTGAATCCGGCGGGGGAAATCGTGCACGAGCTGCCTATGGGACGGCAGGGAATCATCTACGCGGAGTTCCAGCCGCGACAATCGACGACGCCTTATGTAAGATTCGGCGACTGGTTCGCGTGGCTGGCGATTCTCGCCACCTTCGCCGTCGCGATCCGCACGGATAAAAAATGAAAGACGATACCTTCCAGCAAATCGACTCGCTCCGCGACAGACTTCGTTCCGTCCGGAGCTATCTTTGACGTAGCCGGCGCGCGCAGGACGCTCGACGAGATCGAGCAGGAGATGTCCGCCCCGGAGTTTTGGAACGACCCCGAGACGGCGCAGAATGTCGGCCGCAAACGCAGCCGGGTGGAGAAGCGCATCCAGTCCGGCGAGTCGCTCGACACGCAGTTCGAAGAGCTCGACGTGCTGCTGGAATTGCAGCGCGACGGGGAGAGCGTCGACGCCGACATCGAGACGCTCGTGGCGAGCCTCGATACGGAGATCTCGAAGATCGAGGTCACGATGAAGCTCTCCGGCGAGCACGACGAGCACGACGCGATCGTCTCGATCCATCCCGGCGCCGGAGGCACGGAGTCGCAGGATTGGGCGGAGATGCTGCTGCGCATGTATCTCCGCTATTGCGAACGCCGCGGCTGGAGCTCCGAGACGGTCGACTATCAGGCCGGCGAAGAGGCGGGGATCAAGAGCGCGACGTTCATGGTTCGCGGCGACTTCGCGTATGGCTATCTGAAGTCCGAGCACGGCGTGCATCGCCTCGTGCGCATCTCGCCCTTCGACGCCGCGAAACGCCGCCACACGTCCTTCGCGTCGGTTTACATCTACCCCGACATCGACGACGACATCGAGGTGGAGATCAACGACAAGGATCTGCGCGTCGATACGTATCGCTCTTCGGGCGCCGGCGGCCAGCACGTGAACGTGACCGACTCGGCGATCCGCATCACGCACCTGCCGACCGGCATCGTCGTGACGTGTCAGAACGAGCGCAGCCAGCACAAGAACCGCGACACGGCGATGAAGCTCCTCCGCGCGCGCCTCTACCAGCTCGAAGTGGAGAAGCGGAAAGAGGAGCAGGCGAAGATCGAAGGGGAGAAGAAGGAGATCGGCTTCGGCTCGCAGATCCGTTCGTACGTGCTGCAGCCGTATCAGCTGGTGAAGGATCTGCGCACCGGCCACGAAGTCGGCGATCCCCAGCGCATTCTCGACGGCGACCTCGACGAGTTCGTGGAGGCGTATCTGGCCCAGCGGGCGCGGACGACGGCCGACTGATGCGCGAGCGGGTCGTGATGCTCTCTCCGATGCCGCCCTCGCGGACGGGCATCGCGCATTACGCCTCGATGCTCGCGCCAGCCCTCGGAAAAGCCGTCGATCTGATCGTCGTTTCCTCTCCCGCCGATCCCATCCCGGACGGTTTGCGGATCTATCAGCTCGGCAACAACCCGCATCACGAGTGGATCTACAACGAGGCGCTGCGCACGCCGGGCGTGATCGTGCTGCACGACGTGGTGCTGCATCACCTCATCGTGGAGATGACGCTCGCCCGCGGCGACGTCGACGGCTACATCGCGGCGCTGGAGCGCAATCACGGGGCGGCGGGGGCGGCGTGGGCGCGGGGACGGGCGGCGGGGCTGCACAATGAATTGGGCAACTTCCTGCTGCCGGCATCGATCGAGGTGGCGAACCGTTCGCGCGCGGTGATCGTGCACAACCGGTGGGCCGCGGAACGTCTGCTGTCGTTCGGCGTGTCGACGCCGGTGCACGTGGTACCGCATCCGTATGAAGAGCTGCCGTTGCCGGTCGAAATGCCGCGCACGAAACGCGTGATCGGCGTGTTCGGCTTCCTGACGTCGGCCAAACGCGCGGGCGTCATCCTCGAAGCGTTTCGCCGCGCAGACGATCCGTCGTTGGAACTGCTGATCGTCGGCGAACGTGCGCCGAACATCGACCCGCGCATCGTGACGACCGGCTACGTCGAGGACCTCGATCCCTGGTACGGCCGGGTCGATTGCCTCGTGAATCTGCGCTATCCGACGGCGGGGGAGACGTCCGGCACGCTCATCCGCGCATTCGCCGCCGGCAAGCCGGTGGCGGTGAGCGACTATGCGCAGTTCGCGGAGTATCCCGACGACTGCGTGACGAAGATCCC
>JAFAVZ010000448.1 GCA_019242175.1 Acidobacteriota bacterium | reverse complement strand
AAACGCGCGCGCGTTTGGATTCGCTCGACGTCGATCCTGACGCCGCGCGGCGCGCAGCCGCGGCCCACGAGCCGCACGACTTCGCGAAAGCACTGCGTCGCGACGGCGTGAACGTCATCGCCGAGATCAAAGCCGCATCCCCATCGGCCGGCTGGATCGTGCCGAATCCCGACGTCGAAGCGATCGCGCGCGACTACGCGGAGGGCGGCGCGGCGGCGTTCTCCGTCGTCACCGAGCCGGAGTTCTTCCACGGCGACATCGCCTGGCTCGCGCGCGCGAAAAGCGCGGGGCGGCCGGTCATCATGAAGGACTTCATCGTCGACGAACGCCAGCTCGTACGCGGTGTCGCGGCCGGAGCGCGCGCGATTCTGCTGCTCGCCTCGCTGCTCGACGGCGCCGCCATCCGGCGCTTCATCCAGGTGCTCGACGGCTACGGCGTGGACGCACTCGTCGAAGTGCATGACGAGGCGGAACTGGAGCGCGCGATCGATGGCGGTGCGAGATTGATCGGCGTCAACAACCGCGACCTGCGCGACTTTCGCGTCGATCTCGCCACCTCGGAGCGGCTGGCGAAACGCATTCCGAACGATGCGATCAAAGTCGCGGAGAGCGGCATCAAGACGCGCGCGGACGTCGAGCGTTTGCGCGCCGCCGGCTTCGATGCATTTCTCGTTGGAGAGTCGCTGCTGCGACAGAAGGACCGCGCCGAGGCGGTGCGGGGTTTGAGGAACGGATGAAGTGTCATCCTGAGCCCCGACGAGGGCGAAGGATCTCCCGGCACGTGCGCGTCGCGCCCGCATCAGGAGATTCTTCGCCGTCTACGCGGCTCAGAATGACAGGCACAAGCGCTCAGAATGACAGGCGCAAGCGCTCAGGATGACAGGCACAAGCGCTTGTCATCCTGAGCCCCGAAGAGGGCGAAGGATCTCCCGGCACGTGCGCGTCGCGCCCGCATCAGGAGATTCTTCGCCGTCTACGCGGCTCAGAATGACAGGTACAAGCGCTCGAAATGACAGGAACAAGCGCTTGTCATCCTGAGCCCCGAAGAGGGCGAAGGATCTCCCGGCACGTGCGCGTCGCGCCCGCATCAGGGGATTCTTCGCCGTCTACGCGGCTCAGAAAGACAGGCACAAGCGCTCAGGATGACAGCGTGTGTTGGAGAGACAGGTAAGGATCATGACCCGAATCAAAATCTGTGGCCTCACCCGCGAGGAAGACGCGGTCTTCGCCGCCGACCGCGGCGCCGACTTTCTCGGTTTCATCTTCATCCCGACGTCGCCCCGCCACGTCGAGCCGGAGCGCGCCGCGGCCATCGCCGCCGCCGTCCGCGACCGGCGGGAGAACGCGCCGAAGCTCGTCGGCGTCTTCCGCGACTCCTCGAACGACTACATCCGCGAAGTCGCGTCGCTCGTCGGCCTCGACCTCGTGCAGCTCCACGGCACCGAGACGGATGAAGACCTCCGCGAGCTCGGGCTGCCCGCGATCAAAACGGTCCGCGTCGGCGCGGCGTTGCCCGACACGACCGCGCATCCCAGCGCCGAATGGCTCCTCTTCGACACGTACGACGAACGCCGCGAAGGCGGCACCGGCCGGCGTTTCGACTGGTCGCTGCTCGCGGTCTACTCGCGCTCGAAACCTTTCTTCCTCGCCGGCGGCCTCAATCCGGAAAACGTCGGCGCGGCGATCAGCCTCGTGCGGCCGGATGCGGTCGACGTCGCGAGCGGCGTCGAGTCGGAGCCGGGCATCAAGGACCACGAGAAGATCGAGCGTTTGATCGAAAGGGTGAAGCGATGAGCGCCGCACAAATGCCTGACCGCCAGGGCTACTTCGGCACGTTCGGCGGACGCTTCGTCCCCGAGACGTTGATGGCCGCGCTCGACGAGTTCGAAGCCGCGTACAAGAAACTGCGCCGCGACAAGTCGTTCCGCGAGGAAGTGAACGACGCGTTCGCGAACTTCGTCGGACGTCCGACGGCGCTCACCGAAGCGAAGCGATTCGCCGAGCTTTGCGGCGTCGGCCGCCTCTTCCTCAAACGCGAAGACCTCAACCACACCGGCGCGCACAAAATCAACAACGCCCTCGGCCAGGCGCTCATCGCGAAGCGGATGGGGAAGCAGCGGATCATCGCCGAGACCGGCGCCGGCCAGCACGGCGTCGCAACCGCGACCGCGTGTGCGCTCCTCGGCCTCGAATGCGTCGTCTACATGGGCGAAGTGGACATGGCCCGCCAGGAGCTCAACGTCTTCCGCATGAACCTCCTCGGCGCGCAAGTCGTGCCGGTGACGAGCGGCAGCCGCACGCTGAAAGACGCGATCAACGAGGCGATCCGCGACTGGGTCACAAACGTCCGCAACACGCACTACATCATCGGCTCGGTCCTCGGTCCGCATCCGTATCCGATGATCGTCCGCGATTTCCAATCGGTGATCGGACGCGAGGCGCTCGCGCAGCTGCAGAAACGAATCGGCGCATTGCCCGCCGCCGCCGTTGCCTGCGTCGGCGGCGGATCGAACGCGATCGGCCTCTTCTACGAAATGCTGCGCCACGAGTCGATCCGGCTCGTCGGCGTCGAAGCGGGTGGGCGCGGCCCACAACTCGGCGATCACGCCGCGCGATTCAGCGGCGGCGCGCTCGGCGTTCTGCACGGCACGCGTTCGATGGTCCTGCAGAACGAATTCGGACAGATCGCCGAAACGCACTCGATCTCCGCGGGCCTCGACTATCCGTCGATCGGCCCCGAGCACGCGTATCTGCAGGAGATCGGGCGCATCGAGTATCGCGACTGCGGCGACGACCTCGCACTCGAGGCGTTCCACAAATTGAGCGAGACGGAAGGCATCATCCCCGCGCTCGAGTCGTCGCACGCGCTCGGCTGGCTGCTGCGCAACGGCGCGACGATCGGGAGCGACAAGACGGTGGTGGTGAATCTGAGCGGGCGCGGCGACAAAGACGTGCCGCAGGTGAGGGCACTTGAATCGCGTTGATCGACTGTTCCGCAAACTGCGCGCGGAGAAGCGCTGCGGCCTGATCGCGTACGTCACGTGCGGCGATCCCGATCCGTCCGCAACGGCGGGCATCGTCGCGGAGCTCGAGGCCGCCGGCGCCGACGCGATCGAGCTCGGTGTCCCGTTCAGCGACCCGATCGCCGACGGTCCGGTGATCCAGGCCGCGTCGCAACGCGCATTGGCGAAGGGGACGACGACCGATGACCTCTTCCGCATCGCGCGCGAGATCCGGACGAAGAGCGAGATCCCGCTGATCGCGTTCTCGTACTTGAATCCGATCCTGCGCTACGGGCGCGAACGCTTCGCCGAGGCTGCAGAGGCAGCGGGGATCGATGGCGTGCTGCTGACGGACTTGCCGCCCGAGGCTGCCGACGGCGCGTTCCGGGAACGCGGCCTGGCAACGATCTTCCTGCTCGCGCCGACGTCGAGCGACAAACGGATCAAGGCGATCGAACGCGCGTCCGACCCGTTCGTCTATTACGTCTCGACGACCGGCGTGACCGGCACGCGCAGCGAGCTCGATCCCGCATTGCTCGCGCGTCTCGATGAAGTGCGCTCGAAGATGCGCAAGCCGATCGCCGTCGGCTTCGGCATCTCCAAACGCGAGCACTACGAGGCGCTGAAGGATCGCTGCGATGCGATCGTCGTCGGCAGCGCAATCGTGCGCGCAATCGGGGAGGGGCGGTCGGCGGGGGAGGTGGTCAGGGCGATTCTGAGCCCGGCCTAGTGTCATCCTGAGTCGCGAAGACGGCGAAGGATCTCCTGGTGCGGGCGGAAGGCGCACGTGCCGGGAGATCCTTCACCGTCTGCGCGGTTCAGGATGACAAATCTGGCAGCGGCGGCGCTTCCATCGCCGGCGCAACCTCGGCCGCCGCGATCTCCTGTTCGATCTGCCGTTGCACCTGGCGCACGCGGGAGCAGAGCGATCCGTAGATTTGACGCGCGCGTTGTTTCCGAAACGAGAACTGCATCCGTGCGCGAGAGCGGCGGCCGAATACGGTCACGACGTCGACCTTCATGATCGCGCGAACGGCCATCGCGATGGCGAACGGCACTGCGAGCAGGCCGAAGATCCCGCCGGCGAGGCTCTCGCCCATGCTCATCAGGATCCCCATCATCGCCAGGAAAAACGTGATCGCGACCGACTGCAGGATGAAGAACATCAGCCCGAGCTGGCGGTGATACGTCACCAGCAGCACGTCTTCGAAGAGCACCGCCTTGCGCAGCACCTCGTATTGATCGCGCGTCTCGATCTCCAGCCCGTCCGGCGTTTCCCAAACGGCTTCGCGTCCGGACAGGGTCGTGAAGCGGCCGAGGAGGCGGCGGTCCGGCGTCGTCATCGGAAGCCACCTTGGATGGCCACGATGACGAGGATCAGGAGCACGATGCTGCCG
>JAFAVZ010000381.1 GCA_019242175.1 Acidobacteriota bacterium | reverse complement strand
CTCGCAACTCTTCACCTGGCTTTACCGTATCGCCTATACGACGTTCCTGAATCACATCCGGCGGCCGCGGCGGATCACTTCGCTCGACGAGCCGGACGCGCCGGAGATGAAGGACGCCCGCCCGTCGGCCGCCGATCTCCTGGAGGAGCGGCAAGAGGGCGAGAGGTTGCGGGCCGCGGTCCTTCGCCTCCCCGAGGATTTGCGGTTCACGGTGACGGCGCATTTCTGGGGAGGCCTGGCGGTGAAGGAGATCGCCGCGATCGAGGAAATCACCACGGTCGCGATTCGCAAACGTCTGCATCGCGCCTTCTCGATTCTGGAGTCGCTGCTTCAAGAGGAAGTCGTCCCATCATGAGCTCGAACAAGAAAGCGGATCTGCAGCGGAGACTGTCGGCCATGCCGGGCGGGAAGCCCCCCGCCGACCTCGCGGACCGCATCAAGCGGGACATCCCGCGCCACTTTGCGATGAACCCTCAAACCGAACGCGACCAGCTGTCGCGCTCGGTCACCTTCAACATGCGCGTCGCAGCCGCCGTGCTGCTCGTGATCTCCGCCACGTACATCTCCGTCCAGCTCTTCTCGGTCGGCGACACGAAGATGGCGAACAATGCGCCGGTTCCGCGGATCGCGATGCGGGAACACGTCGAAGCCGTGCAGGATCGCAAACAGGATTTCCCCACCGCGCCGGCCGCCGAGCCCGCGCTCGAAGTTCCCCGCTCTCTCGGCTATCTCTCCGCCGACAAAGACGCCGCCAAGGTCGCGCCGGCGCCGGCTCAGCGGCAGACACCTCCCGCGCAAGTGGCGTCCGCAGAAGCGCGCGACGAGCGCAAGAACAAGGAAGAGGAGAACGTCGCCAGCGGCGTCGCGATGATCCCTGCACCGCCGCAGGTCGCCGAGGCGCAGGCCGCCCCGGAGTCAGTGCGCGAATTCGTCGCGCCCCCTCCCCCGCCGCCCGCCCCGGCAGCCGCACCGCCGCCGATCGAGACGCGCGCCATGACCCAGACGGTCGCCGTCGAAGGCGCGGCGCCGCAGATGGCGGCCAAGCGCCGCCTCGACACGTCCATCATGAAGTCGGCCATCGCCGACGAGCTCGACTTCGACCAGCGCAGCGAAGTCTTCGGCATCTCCATCGACCGCAAGGCCTTCGATCGCGTGAAGTACGCCATCGAGCACGGCGAACAGCCGGCAGGCGTGAACGTCGAGGCGCTGGTGAACTACTTCGCCGGCCCGCAGAAGACGCGGCGCGACGTCAGCCTGGAGGTCGAAGGCTCGCCGGCTCCGGTCGGCGCCGAAGACCGCCGCGCCGTCCTTCGCTACACCATCGACACCGCCTCGGCGGTCATCCCCCAGGGCGCGTCGGTGCCGCCGGTCGCGGCCGACGCGAAGATCGAAGTCATTTTCGAGCCGAGCGTCGTCGCCAGCCATCGCCTCATCGGCGGCGCGAGCGAAGACGAGCAGGCCGAATCCGCTCTCCTCAAGAACACCTCGGTCACGGCGTTGTACGAGATCGAGTTGAAGGACAACCTGACGCCGCGCCTGAAAGTCGCGACGGTGCGCCTCACCTATCGTTCCGTCGCAGACGGCAAGCCGCGCACGATCAACTCGTCGGTCTACGGACGCGAGTTCGCGCGGCCGTGGAAGACGGCGTCGCGACGGCATCGGCTCGCGTCACTCGGAGCACTGTGGGGAGAGACTTTGCAGGGCGCCCCGACCGGCACAGACGTGGCGCGCCGGGCGGAAGAGCTGGCGATGCAGGAGCCGAAGGACGCGAAGGCGCGCGAGCTCGCGGAGCTGGCTAGCGCTTCTTCCCGCCTCCGAACTTCCGCACCGACTGGAAGTGGACGTTGAAGTAGTTCGCTGCCTGACGCAGCGCCTGCCCCACGGTCCACGGCTCCTTTTCCGGGATTCGCTCCAGGAGGGCGCGCATGTTCGCCGGCAACTTGTTCCGGCAACTGCGGCATAGCCCCATCCCGACCGTCTTGCTGTGGTCGCAGCGGGGACAACGGGTGGTTCGCGCGAGGTGAGCCAGCTGCTCCTTCGTCAGAGTCATCGGACAGTCTCTCTCCGGCCGCCAAGTCATTCTTGCATACTCATTACGGATCGCGCCGAAAGAGCGTTTAACGACTTTTCGCAGATAGAATCCGCGCCGCGAAAAGGAGGCACAGCATGGGTCAGCGCGTTCAATTTCCCTCCAACGGCCACACCTGCGAGGGCTACTTCGCCCCGGCGGAGTCGGGGAAAGGGCCGGCGGTGGTCGTGATTCAGGAGTGGTGGGGCATCGTCCCGCACATCGAGAACCTGGTCGATCGGTTCGCGCAGGCCGGCTTCACCGCCGTCGCGCCCGACCTCTATCACGGCAAGACCACGAAGTCGCCGGACGAAGCGGCGAAGCTCCTGATGGAGCTGGACGTCGAGCGCGCCGAGCGCGAGATCGCCGGGGCCGGCGAATTCCTCCTCAGCCGTCCGGAAACGTCCTCCAAAACCTACGGCGTCATCGGCTTCTGCATGGGCGGCGCGCTCGCGCAGTTCGCCGCCACCCGGCAGGACAAGGTCGGCGCCGCGGTCAGCTTCTACGGCGGCTTCAAACGCGTCCCGCTGGAGTGGAACAACCTCGGCGCGCCGCTTCTCCTCGTCTTCGGCGAGAACGACAAAGGCGTACCCGCGGAGCAGGGGCAGGAGCTCGCCGAGAAGCTGAAGGCGATGGGCAAAGAGATCGAAGTCGTCGTCTATCCGAACGCCGACCACGCCTTCTTCAACGACGACCGCCCCGAGGTTTACAACGCGGCGGCGGCTTCGGATGCCTGGAATCGCGTGCTCACACTCTTCCGCGACAACCTGCAGTGAAGAATCTCGCGACGGCGCTCTTCGTCGCCTGCATCGTCTTCTGCCTCACGCCGTGGGCCTCGCCACCGATCGCTCTCGCCCTCGGCCTGGCGCTCGCGTTGACGGTCGGCAATCCGTTCGCCGCGAAGACCGGCAAGGCGACAAAGCTCCTGCTCCAGACGTCGGTCGTCCTCCTCGGCTTCGGCATGAACCTGTCGAAGGTCGTGGAGGCCGGCCGCACCGGCATCCTCTTCACCCTCGCGACGATCGTCGGCACGTTGCTCCTCGGCTTTCTCGTCGGCCGCGCGCTGCGTGTTCCAGCCACGACATCGCATCTGATCTCGTCCGGCACGGCGATCTGCGGCGGGAGCGCGATCGCCGCCGTCGGCCCGGTGCTCGGCGCGTCCGATGAAGAGATGTCCGTCTCGCTCGGCACGGTGTTCATCCTCAACTCGATCGCGCTCTTCGTCTTCCCCGCGATCGGCCACGCGCTGTCGCTGACGCAACAGCAGTTCGGCGTCTGGTCCGCGATCGCGATCCACGACACGAGCTCGGTCGTCGGCGCGGCCGCGAGATACGGCGCGGAGGCGCTGCAGATCGCGACGACGGTGAAGTTGACACGCGCGCTGTGGATCGTCCCCCTGACGCTCGCCACCGCGTTCTTCTTCAAACGGGAGAAGACGCGGGTGACGATCCCGTGGTTCATCCTCTTCTTTCTCGTCGCGTCCGTCGTACGCACTTACGTCGCGGCGCCAACGGAAGCGTGGGACGCGCTCGTACGCCTCGCGCGCATCGGCCTCACGGTCACGCTGTTCCTGATCGGCGCCGGCCTCTCGCGCAAGTCGCTCGCCGCCGTCGGCGCCCGCCCGCTGATCCTCGGCGTCGTACTTTGGATCGTGATCTCGAGCGTCGGCCTATGGGCCGTGATGGCAACCGTGTAACTGTCATCCTGAGGCCCGAAGAGGCCGAAGGATCTCCCGGCACGAGCGCTCATCGCCCACATCAGGAGATCCTTCGTCGTCTTCGCGACTCAGGATGACAACTACTCGCGTTCCAGCAGCAGGTCGCCGCTGTGGAAGCTGCGGCCCTTCTCCTCGCGGCCGAAGAACAGGATGACCGTCAGGGTGAGGATCACCACGAGCTCGAAGCCGGCGAGCGCCCAGCCGTAGCCGAACCGGTCGCGCAACGCGTGCTCGATCGTGCTCGTCGGCGCGGCGAAGAGAATGCCGAGCTGGTACGCGAGACCGGGCATGAGGCCGCGCACGGAGTCGGGCGCGAGCTCGTTGAGATGCACGGGGATGATGCCCCACGCGCCTTGCACGCCGGCCTGCATCAGCACGGCGCCGACGGTGAGGATCATCAGCTTCGTGCCGAACGCCCAGAACGGGATCACGCAAAGCGAGACGCCGAGCGCCGC
Organism: Acidobacteriota bacterium; assembly: GCA_019242175.1. Classification (GTDB taxonomy): domain Bacteria; phylum Acidobacteriota; class Thermoanaerobaculia; order Gp7-AA8; family Gp7-AA8; genus JAFAVZ01. The sequence goes on along the minus strand of JAFAVZ010000381.1, from coordinate 271 downwards.
GATCATGCTGTAGCGGCGGCCGAGGCGCTGCGACAGCTGGCCGAAGATGATCGCGCCGACGACGGCGCCGACGTTGTAGAGGATCGCCACCGTGGCGACGGTGGCCTGCGGCACGTGATGCCGTTCCTTGAGAAAGTCGGGATAGAGGTCCTGCGTCCCGTGGGAGAGGAACATCATGAACGTCATCAGCAGGACGAGATAAGCGAAGCCGCGCAGATGGCCTTTCGTCGCGCGGAACATCTCGCCGAGGGAGCCGACGCGATGTTCTTCC
>JAFAVZ010000358.1 GCA_019242175.1 Acidobacteriota bacterium | reverse complement strand
ACTCCGAGCAGCTCGAAGAGGGCGTGTACCTCATCAAGCATTTCGATGACATCGCGGGCAGTGACAAGACCAAACATCTGCCGGTGCCGAAGTCGATGCTGGCGATGGCGGTCACGCTCGGCGGCCGCGTCGAGGGCTACCTCATCTTCGACAACTTCAGCGATGCCGACGCGTTCAACCGCTCCGACTTACGCAAGCTCGCGCGCGTTCGCGAGCACGCGGTGTCGGCCATCTCGAAGGCGCGCATCCTCCGCGAGCTGCAGGTGAAGAATCGCCAGGCCGAAGAGGCGAATGCGGCGAAGAGCACGTTTCTGGCGAACATGTCCCACGAGCTGCGCACGCCGATGAACGCGATCATCGGCTTCTCCGAGATCCTCGTCGAGCGTCTGAACGAACAGATCGAGGCGAAGTACGTCGGCTTCCTCAAATCGATCCTCAGCTCCGGCCAGCACCTGCTGGAGATCATCAACGACATCCTCGATCTGTCGAAGGTCGAGGCGGGGAAGATGGAGCTGCTGCCTGAGCTCTTCCCGGTGCGCGGCGCGATCGAGAGTGTCGGGCAGGTGATGCGCGGCCTCTCCGCGCGGCGGGGCATCTCGTTCGAGATCGAGGTCGAGCCGGGCGTGGAAGACATCGAGACCGACCAGGCGAAGTTCAAGCAGGTGCTCTACAACCTGCTGTCGAACGCGGTGAAGTTTTCGAAGTCGAACGACGTCGTGGTCATCCGCGCGCGCGCCGCGGAGGGCGATCGCATCGCGGTGTCGGTGATCGATCGCGGCATCGGCATCGCGCCGGAAAATCGCAAGCTGATCTTCGAAGAGTTCCGCCAGGTCGACAGCGCCGCCAACCGCCGCCACGGCGGCACCGGCCTCGGCCTGCCTCTCGTGCGCAAGTTCGTCGAGCTGCAGGGCGGGTCGATCGAGGTGGAGAGCACGCTCGGCAGCGGCAGCACGTTCACGTTCTTCCTCCCCCGCCGATTCCGCGGCGCGACGATTCCCAGCCCGATCGTGAGCCCGGACGGCACGGTGATCCCGCCCGGCGAACGCATCCTCGTCGTGGAAGACGAGAACGATTCTTACGATGCGCTGAGCGCCTATCTGCTGTCAGCCGGATTCACGGCGATCCGCGCGCGGACGGGCGAGGAAGCGTTGCGCCTCGCGAAGCTCGTGCAGCCGGTGGCGATCACGCTCGACGTCGTGCTGCCGGGCATCGAGGGTTGGGAAGTGCTGCGCCGATTGCGCGCGGAAGATGCGACGCGCGACATTCCGGTCGTGATTTTGTCGGTCGTCGACAACCGCGACCTCGGCATGGCCGTCGGCGCGGATGACTACTTCGTGAAGCCCGTCGACTGGCCGCGCCTGATGCGCCGCCTCGCGGAGCTCACCCGTGAGACCCGGTCTTCCTCTGCGGCTGCTGGTCGTCCTGCGGCAACGAAGTCAGCTTGAGCGGGCCCGGCCCGCTGCGCTGGTTGGCCAAGCCTTCACGAGGCTCGGCGTTCAGAAGCGTTGGCATCTTCGTCGTCGGCTCTTCCTGCGGCTGCGCGTCGACCGGCTGCTCGTCCGCCGGCGTGCGCAGCATGAGGGTGAGGACGCCGACGCCGATGAGTCCGAGGATCATGAGGAAGATGCCGCGGCCCGTGCCGGAACGGTCGGCCTTCGGCGCTTCGGCGATCGGTGCGGGCGCGGCTTGCACGACGACGGTCGGCGCTTGCGCGACGGGCTGCTGAACGACGACGGGCTTCTGCGCCACGACCGGTTTCTGTGCCACGACCGGCTTCTGCGTCGCCACCGGCTTCTGCGCGACCACCGCTTTCACAGGCGCCTTCACCACCGGCTTGCTCTTCGCGACCTTCGCGACCGGCCTCGGCTTCATATTCGCCTTTGCGACCGTTGCCTTCGTGGCGACCTTCGCGACCGGCTGCGTGTGCGTCGTCGTCGCGATGCGGATCGGCGAGGCGGTGGGCACGTCCGACTTCAGCGCGCGATCCACCAGAAAGGTGCGCGTTTCGGCGGTCGGCCAGAACGCGGTGCCGTGGCTGTCGACGATCTTGTACTCATCGATGTACGCGGCGAACGCGGGATAGCGCCGCGCGAGGCGGGTATGCAGCTCTTCGCCGTAAAACGCTCCGACGCGTTCTGTCTGCGAGTACGTCCAGAGCGCGTGGAGGTCGGCGAAGGCGGGGTTGGGATGGGCGGTGTAGAGCGCTTCGAAAGCCGTGAAGTCGTTCTGTCGCGCGGCGTCGGCGAGCGTCACGCTCGCCGTTTCATGCGACGGCTCGACGGCGGTGACGACGGAGGGGAGTGTTGCCTTCGGGATCACGAGCGACAGCGGCTCTTCGCCTGTCGCGGACAACGTCAAGACGCCGATCAACGCGACTGCGAAGAGACCATTTCCCTTACCCACACGAGCCTCCCGAACGGCCGCAGGAAAAACGGATTGCCGCTCTGTGAGGGCTCAGTGTACGCCTATTTCGAGGCGGTGCGGGTCTGGGCGCCGAGGAGGCGGGCGGTCTCGATCAGCTCCTGAATCGTCGTCTGATCCTTGCCGCTGGCCTGGAGCAGATAGATGCGGATCGCGCTGCCCACCGGGATCTGCGCGTTCGCCGAGTCGCCGTAGAACTTCTCCAGGCCGGAGACGAGCTCGAAGCCGCTCACCTTGCCCGCCGTCGAAGTCTGGCGCTCGGTGCGCGCCGCGAGGTTGGCGCACGCCGAGTTCGACCCGGCGGCCACGTCGATCTTGTTCAGCGCGTCCTGGTATCCCTGCGCGTAGCCGATGGACCAGAAGAGCTTCTCGGTGCTGCTCAGTTTGAGCCAGTCCTCACCGTTCGCGGGAGGATTGATCTCCGGTGTCGTCGGCCGATCCGCCGCGAAGACCGAAGCAGTGAAGAGCAGCAGGGCGAAACCGAGGAGCAGTCTTTTCATGTAAGTGCCACCTTCCGCGCGGGCCCAGGATTGCAGATTTTGGCCGGATTCTACCAAAAAAGCAGAGATTGCAACGGCGATCTTCTCAGTCGATCGCGCCTTCGATTTTCGCGCGATAACGAGCCACGTCCGGCGTCACTTCGATGTACGGAAGCGCGGTCGCGAGCTCCCGTTTCGCATCGTCGTAACGCCCCGTTTCGTACAGCGCCACGGCCATGTAGAAGTGATACGGCTCTTCGCCCTTGCGCAGGCCGCCGGAGCGTTCGAACGCGCGCAGCGAGTCGCCGAAAGAGCGCGCCCGGTACAACCCCTCGGCCAGCCGCACCCACCCGGCGTGATCGAAATTGCCGGTGTCGAGCAGCTCGCGGTAGATCGTGCGGGCGGTGGGGAGATCGTTGCGGGCGAGCGCCTTGTCGCCATCCACCATGCGCCGCTCGGGCGAGACGGTGGACGTCGGTGCCGGAGCCGGCGTGACGGTCGCCGGCGCCGGACGCGGTGCGGGCGTTTGCGGAACCGGCTGCGGTGCGGGCGTCGTCGTACGCGGCGTCGCGGTTTGCGGCGCCGGCTGCGGCTGGGCGGTCATCGGCGCGGGCGCCGGAACCGGACGCGGCGTGATGCTCTGCGGCGCAGGAGTCGGCGTCGGCGTGGCCGGTGTCGTACGCGGCACCGAGGTCTGGGGCGCGGGCGCGGAAGGCTGCGGCTGCGTCGTGCGCGGCACGGGCGCCGGCTGCGTCATCGGTTGCGGCGTGGGCGTGACCGGCGCCGGACGCGGAGTGGGCGTCGGCGTCGGGCGGGCGGGTTGGGTGGTGGGCGCGGGCGTCACCGGGACGGGAGCCGGCGTCGGACGCGACGGCCCTTCCGGCTGCGGCACGGGCTGGTTCTCGTCGCGATGGTCCTTCGGATCGTTGAGCGAGCGTTGGTTGCCGCCCACTTCCGGCGGGACGCCGGTGTTTCCACTACCGCCGTGCAAGCGCTCGAAGTCGACGGTGGTCAGCAGCTTCTTCGCCACCGCCTCGAACTCCACGCGCGTCGCGCCGGACAGGTCGAGCGACGAGTAGCGCTTCTCCAGCCGTTCGGCGTTCAGGATCCGCTGGATGGCGTTCCGCGTATCGGTCTCACGCTTGAGCTTGTTCGAGGCGAGCGCGATGTGCACCTGCGCCATCTCGAACTCGGGCACGGAGTCGAGCAGGCCGAAAGCCGCGATCCGCAGCTCCTTGATCGCCTGTTCGTTCCGGCCCGCGCCGTAATCCATGATCCCGCGCCGGAGGAGGCCCGAATAGAAATCCGAAGCCGCACTCGCAGCCGGCGCGGCGAGCGTGAGGAGGACGAGCAACATCCCTGTGCTGTTCAGTCGTCTCATTTACGGGTCAATTCTCGACCACAAATTGTGGGGGTGGAGCCCAAGCTGCGATTTTGCCACAGGTTGCGCTAACATCGCCCCGTTCCGTGAGCAAAAACGTCATTATCGTCGGCGGCGGCCTGGCTGGTCTCGCCGCGTCGATTTACCTCGCGAAAGCGGGAAAGACCGTCACGATCTTCGAAAAAAAGCGTCAGTTGGGCGGCCGGGCCATCACCCATCTCCGCCACGGCTTCCGCTTCAACCTCGGCCCCCACGCCGTCTATCGCGCCGGCGCCGCCTCCGCCATCTACCGAGAATTAGGCATTGCCCTGCGCGGCGGCTCTCCCAGGAAACGTGGTGTCGCTCTCTTCGACGGCCAGCCGCATCGCCTCCCCGCCGGCCCGTTCTCCCTCTTCGCCACCAGTCTTCTCGGTCTGAAAGGGAAACTCGAGGCGTCATTTCTGCTGCCTCGCCTGCGCACGATCGATCCGAAGCCGTACGCCTCGATGACCGCGCGCGAATGGCTCGATCGCAACGTCAGCGACCCGCGGCTGCGCCAGACGTTCGAAGCTTTCCTGCGTCTCGCGACGTACAGCAGCGCGCCGGGACAGATCAGCGCCGCCGCCGCGCTCGGGCAACTGAAGCTGGCGATGAAGGGCGTGCTCTACGTCGATGACGGCTGGCAGAAGATCGTCGATGCCTTGCACAGCCACGCCGTGACCGCCGGCGTGAACTTCGTCACCAGCTCCCGCATCGTCCGCGTCGATCACGACGGCCGCGTGCGCGGCATCGAGATCGGCGGCCTGGAGCTCGAAGACCGCAACGACACGATGTCCATCGCCTTGCCGGACATCTCACCGGAAGGGGAACGCGGGACGCGGCTCCCGGCGGATGTGGTGCTCCTCGCCGTCGATCCCGAAACCGTCGAAGAGTTGGTCGACGATGACCTCGGCCTCCACACCACGCCCGTCGTCGCCGCCTGTCTCGACGTCGCCCTGCGCAAGCTCCCGAACAAGAAGAACACGTTCGCCCTCGGCATCGACCAGCCGCTCTACTTCTCCGTCCACTCCGCCGCCGCCCAGCTCACCCCCCGCCTCGGCGCGCTCATTCACGTGATGAAGTACCGCGCCGACGGCTCCGGCCCCGCGAGCGAGAAAGAGCTGGAAGGCGTGCTCGATCTCCTCCAACCCGGCTGGCGCACGGTGATCCAGCACCGGCGCTACCTGCCGTCGATGGTCGTCTCGAACTCGCTCCCCAAACCCGGCTTGCGCCGCCCCACGCCCGAAACGTCGATCCGCGGCCTTTACGTCGCGGGGGATTGGGTGGGGGAGGAGGGGATGCTCAGCGACGCCGCACTCTCGAGCGCGAAAGCCGCCGCAATGGCGATTCTGGCGCGGGAAACGTAACGTGAGGACCGGCTTCAGCCGGTCCTGGAACGGGCTGAAGCCCGTTCCCACGTTGTAAGACGTCTCACTCGTAGCGTAGCGACTCGATCGGATCCAGCTTTGCCGCCTTCCAAGCCGGGTACACGCCGAACACCAGCCCGATCGACAGCGACACCGAGAAGCCCACCACGATCGACCACAACGGCGTCGCGGTCTGCAGTGGCGACACCGCGCGCACGATCGCCGCGATCGCGATGCCGGTCGAGATCCCGATCGCGCCGCCCATCCCGGCCAGCGACATCGCCTCGATCAGGAACTGCACCACGATGTCCCGGCGCACGGCGCCGATTGCCTTGCGCACGCCGATCTCGCGCGTCCGTTCCGTCACCGACACGAGCATGATGTTCATGATCCCAACGCCGCCCACCAGCAGCGCGATCGAAGAAACGATCAGCATCGCCAGCGTCACCACGCCTGAGATCGCCTTGAAGTTCTCGATCAGCTTGTCCGGCGTCATGATCCCGAAGTCGTTCGGCTTGTTGAACGGCACCTTGCGCAGCATCCGCAGCACGGACGTTCCCTCGTCGATGGCGGCGCTCACGAGCTCCGGCGACTTCGGCACCGTCGCGATGTTCACGCCCTGCACGCGTTTGATCCAAGGAAAGTCGGTGTCGAACGTCGTGATCGGAATCAGCACGTGTGAATCGGTCGACTCGAAGAACGTCGAGCCCTGCTTCTCCAGAACGCCGATCACCGTGAACCGCCGCCCGTTCAGCGTCACGATCTTGCCGATCGGGTCGCGCATCGGGAACAGTGTCTCCGCAACGCCGCCGCCGAGGACGATGACCGCGGCGTGATGGGTGACGTCCGCTTCGGTGATGAAACGGCCGTCGCGCGCGAAGTGATTGTTCGCCACCGGATACTCCTCGGTCACGCCGCCGACGGTATCCGGCGTCGCCTCTGTGCCGTTGTACACGACCGTCGGCACGGAGCTGCCGACGTCCGTGAACCAGTAGCGTTCCGGCGAAACGGCGAGCATCGAAGGGCAGAGGCGCTTCATCGCGACCGCGTCTTCGTACGTCAGATTCTTACGATTGCGCTCGTCGGCGCTGCGCCGGCCCGGGCCGAAGCGCGGATCGAACTTCTGGAACTGGACGAGCGTCGCGCCGAACGACTTGTAGCTGTCCATCACGCTGTTGTTGAAGCCGACGATGAGCGACACCATCGCGATCACCGTCGCCACGCCGATCACGATGCCGCTGATCGTCAGCACCGCGCGCAGCTTGTGCCCGCGGATGGCGGTGAACGCGAAGCGGAGATTCTCGACCAGCCGATTCATCGCAATCTCCTCACTCGTAACGCAACGCTTCGACCGGCGGTAGCCGCGCCGCTTTCACGGCCGGGAACACGCCCGCGATCAGGCCGGTGATCACCGCGATGCTCAGGCCGCTCATCACCAACGACGTCGTGACGAGCGTCGGCAACGGCAGGAAAGATGAGATGACTTTGCTGATGATGAATCCCAGCAAGACGCCGAGCAGGCCGCCGATGAACGACAGCAGCGCGGCCTCGGTGAGGAACTGGCGCAGGATGTCTCGCCGCCGCGCGCCGATCGCGCGCCGGATGCCGATCTCGCGCGTTCGCTCGAGCACGGTCGCCAGCACGATGTTCATAATGCCGATGCCGCCCACCAGAAGCGAGATCGC
>JAFAVZ010000330.1 GCA_019242175.1 Acidobacteriota bacterium | reverse complement strand
GACCCGTAGTCCTCTCCGGCGAAGCACTGCAGGATCAGGTCGGCCAGCGCGGTGAAGAACTTCTCGTGCTGGAAGCCGCTGCCGATCACGTTCACGGTGCGGTCGACGTGCGTCTCGTGCCCTTCCTCATCGCGCTGGAACACGCTCGCGGCATCGCCGAACAGCAGGTCGTTCGCGCGGCTGAACATCGGCCGGTACGACGCGACGGTCGCGGTGATGAAGATCCGGTCGATGACGAAGCGGCCGGCGCGCGTCACCTGCAGCACGTCGCTGGAGAACGTCGCCCACCGCTTCGCCACGAACAGCCGCGCAATTTGGCTCCGCACGGCGGGAGCGACGTTCAGCTGCAGCGTCTCCCCTTCGATGCGCAGCCGTTCTTCGCGGCGCAGCGCGAGCAGCAGCGGGATGATGATCAGGCCGTCGAGGTAGTCGGGCAGGAACGGATGCTCGCTCCCCCACCGCCGCTCCAACTGCTGCAGCCAAGGCTCGAAAGACTCCGTGCCCTCGCCGTTCACGTAAGGATCGAACGGGAATTGGTACAGGTCCATGATGCCGGCCGGCAACACATCGGCATTGCGCAGTTCGGATGTCGCCTCATAGCGGCCGTCGCCGGTGGGGCGCAGCCATTCGAGGCAGGTCATCATCCGGATCGCCACGTCGAGATAGCCGCGATTCGCAGAAAACTCGCGCTCCAGTTCGTCCGCGGTGAAGCTCGCGCCGGCGATCCGCGCCAGGCAGCCGCGTTCGCGCAGCGCGACGAGAATCGGGACGGACGACAGGCCGTGAGCGTAGCGATTCAACATTTCGAGCATAGGTTTGGGTCTCTCTGCGCTGCGGAAGGACCGGCCGGGAGACAGGCACTCCTCGCCTCGAGCGGGCAAGGAGCGCCTGTCCTCCACCGTGGCGGTGGAAGGAGGAGCTGGGGTTTACGAAACGCGCTTGAGCGCTTCCTGGGTGTCCTTGTTGTCCGGACGCAGGCGAAGCGACTGCTGCAGCTGCGCACGAGCCTCGGGCTTCTTGCCCTGCTTCTCGTAAACGAGGCCGAGCCAGTAGTGCGCGCGGTAGATGGGCAGGTTCTCGGACTCGACGTTCGTGCCGATGTACTTCTTCAGCAGCTCTTCGCCGCGGGCGAGGTTGCCACCGGTCATCGCGGCGAGATGCCCGATCTGGAACTGCGCCGGCCCATAGTTCGGGTCGATGTTCAGCGCCGCATTGAACTGCTCGGCCGAAGCGGCGTAGTTCTTCTCGGTGGTCATGAGATAGACGCCCAGCCAATAGCGCGGCTTCGTCGCATTCGGAGCTTCCTTGACGGCCGCGTCGTACTCGGCGCGCGCCGCCTTCATGTCCTTCTTCGACTCGGCGATCAGCGCGAACGCTTTGTGTCCGAGAGAGGCGTCGCGTTTCCGGATCTCGACGGCCTGCTCCTTCGCCTTGTCGTCATCGCCACCCATCACGCCGGGCGCCATGCCGTAGAACTCGAGGAGCGCGAAGCGCGGCTCGAGATAGTTGGGATCGAGCTGCACGGCTTTTTCGAAAGCGTCGCGCGCTTTGCCGATGATCGACATCGCCTTGAACATGCCCGCCTCGCGGCCGGACGCGCCATAAGCGACGCCGAGGAGGAACTGGCGCCGGGCGTCGTTCGGCTTGGCGGCGACCGCCTTTTCCATGACGTCGACGGCCTTCGCGGCCTGACCGGAGCTGATCAGCCCCCGGGCCTGATCGAGCACAGGATCCGCCGCCTCGGCGGCAAAGAGAGGGAACGCAAACAGGGCGACCAGGAGGAGGAGAGAGAGTTTCTTCATACGGGTTTCCTTTCGAGTGTTTGCAGGGCCGCTCAGATGGCGATGCGCTTCCAGCGACCCTGAATCCATAACCGGGTAATGAGGACGGTGGCGATGGCGCCGTAGATGATCTGGAGGATGGAGATCTCCAGGAGCCCGCGGTGCAGATAAGGACCGACGAACCACGCCAATGGCAGGAAGAAGAGCCATTGCGTGCCGAGGGAGACGAGGGCTACGCGGTTGCCGTCGCCTACGCTGACCAGCGTGTACGCGAAGATGAAGATCAGGCTGGCGATGCCGGTGACGCCCATCGACAACTGCCACGGCAGCGTCGCGATCTGGATGGTGTGCGGGTCGGAGAGGAAGAGCGACAGGAAGAAGCGCGGGAAGATGACCATCGGCAGCGCCAGGAGGCTGATGACGATCACGCCGAGCTTGCCGGCGTCCCAACCCCAGGCGGCGGCGCCTTCCGGATCGCCTTCGCCGACGGTCTTGGAGACGAGCGTGGCCGACGCATTGCCGAGGGCCATGGAGAGGATGGCGAGCATGAAGGTCATGCGCACCTGGACGTTCGTCGCCGCCAATTCGGCGGTGCCGATCTGGCCGATCATCCAATAGAGCGCGATGTATCCGGCGGACTTGAAGAATTCCTGGATGGTGGCCGGCATGCCCAATTGGAAGACGCGCGTCAGGAGGAGCTTCGCCGGCTTCACGCTGAGGAATCCGTCGCGGCGGTAATAGAACCAGGTCACGACGAAATGCACGACGAGCGCGATGTAGAGCGACAGAGTCGTGCTGAGCGCCGCGCCGGTGGCTCCGAGCTTGGGAAAGCCGAAGCGGCCGGTGATGAGCACGTAATTGCCGGCGAAGTTCATGAAGTTGGCGAACAGGACGATCACCATGTGGATGTTCGGCCGTTCCATACCCGTCCAGTGGCCCTTGAACGCGTTGCTCATTCCGGCGGCCACTGTGGATAGATAGAGCACGCGGAGAAACGCGACGCCCGTCTCGATGACGGCGGGATCCTTGGAGAACCAGGAGAAGAACGTCGGGGCCATGGCGTAGCCGACGATCGTGATCGGAGCTCCGACGACGACGGCCATCAGCAGGCCGGCATTGAGCGGCAGGCATTTCGCCTCCGTCGATCCCTGGCCGCGGCGGCGGGCGACGATGCCCTGCACGGCCGGCCCAAGGCCGCTCACGAAGGCCAATAGAAGCGTTTGACTGAAGACCGCCAGTCCCACGGCGGCCGTGACATGGCTGCCCAGCGGAGCAACCATGGCGAGATCGATCAGCGACATCACCAGCGCCGAGCTCAAAGCGACGCCCATGGGGAACGCCAGCTTGGAAATGGTGAACACTCGCTCTCTTGTGAGCATGAAGAACTCCTTCGCGTTGGATGAATGGATGCGGAAAAGGGAGGGGCTCTAATGACATCGCTCTCGCCTAAGTCGGCGAGGACGCGACATCCCGGTAAAGGCTTGGCCGACAGGCGCAGCGGGCCGTGCCCGCTAAACGACGCAGTTCTGGAGGACGTCCAGCTTCGACAATGCCGAAGGATCGCGGCTGCCGGTGATGACCGCCATCTGGTCGTTGCGAGACTTGAAGATGTAGACGATGTGCTCGAAGGGGCTCAGCGGCGCGTCGTGAATGATGACCGGACGGTGCGCCAGCAACTTGCAGCCGGGCAGCTGCACGTCCTGATAGAAACCAGCCGAATTCGTGATCGCGCCGAGCTTGAGCTTCAAGGAACGGAAAAAGCCGGGGAGCTTGCCCGACATCGGGCGGCCCAACCCCACCGCCCCGGTGCGAACGAGCTCCGGAGAGGCGAAATCTTCCCGTTGATACGCAATCACGCTCTGGTAATTGCCGGCGTGATCGTTCGTGAGATCGGCAATGCGGCCGCGGAAGTTGACCGACGTCAGGATGAGGTCGCAGCCGGTGCGAAAGAACAGATCCGACGTCAGCACGTCGTTGGAAGAGATGTACTTCGGCTTGTTCGTCGCCTCGTACTCTTTCTTCCGCTCATTGATGGCGTCCTGGTTGACGGTGAACAGGTGGAGCTTCGGCTTCCGCCGCAGCAACATCGGCCCGGCCATGTTGGCGAGGAATCCGGGGGACATCATCCAGCCCAGGGTGTCGTGGCCGCCGGGGATGAGCGCGCAGATGTTCGCCAGGCTCGTATAGACCCGGTCGACGATCAGCGGCCGCACCGGCGCGTCGCTCGAGAGCATCGTGTGCACTTGATAGAAGGTGTGCGCATCGGAAAACACATGGCTCATCGCCATCACCAGCGCAAACCGTTCCTCGGAGATCTTGACCACGACGATCCGGAACAGGTCCTCGTCTTTGCCGATGCACTGATACCCGCGTTTGGGCGTGAGGTCTTTCAGCGCGTCGGCGAACTCGGCGAACCCGGTCTCGAAGCGCAGCGAAGGCGCCTCCGTCACCCGCAGATACCGATCGATTCCTTCGGCAACCTTGGGATACCGGAGCCACACCTTGCCGTCTTTCTTCGCGAGCTTTCCCTGGAGCCAGGGGTTCTGGCGGCACAGCTCCGCGACTTTCTCCCG
>JAFAVZ010000077.1 GCA_019242175.1 Acidobacteriota bacterium | reverse complement strand
CGAGCATGCAACGGGCGTGACGCGAGGGCGGGCGGGACGTGGCGCTCGCGCAGCACGTGCCACTCGCGCGGGCGGGAGCCGCGGCGGCGCGACGGTTGCCGGCGCAGCACGGCTGCTTCACCGCGGTGCAAGCGTGCAAGCGGCGTGACGCCGCGGCGCGGGTGGGCGGGTCGGTGCGTGATGGGCCGTGAGTGCAACCAAAAGAAAGACCGGAGCACATCGCGGTGAAGGGCGTTCGGGCGGGGACGATTCGCTGCGACTTTCGCGTGCTCGAGCAGCGGCGTGAAGTGACCGCGCGTCGGAATCGGTCGCGGCGATCGGATCGCGATCCGGCGTCGCGTCGAGTGGATATGCGCAGGCGTCGCAAAAAAGTGATGCGGCGTGGTTGGCGATCGCGATGCGATGAATGGGGCTTGATCGGCGATGATTTCGCGTCGATGTCGAACCGCTTTCTAGTGCCCGGCGGTGGTTTGGCGATCGTCGCAGCGATGCGCGAAGCGGCTCCGCCGATCGTGAAAGTGATGCCGCGGTGCTCGCGGATGTTGCCGGCGCACATTTTTTCGACCACCGGCACTTGGCGGCGATGCCCGGGAACGCCGAAACGATGCCTCGGGGAGTGTTTTGGAGGCCCCGGGAGCCGTTTTCGAGGGCGGGGCGGCCGTTTTTGCGGCCGAATCGCTGAAAAGTGATGGGCGGTGGTTGAATGTCGATCTGCCGGACCAGCCGGTGACCGGATACGATGTTCAGAACGAGACGTGATGACCCCTGACCCGCTGAAGCGCATCACCCTGCTCTACCACTTCACCGATCGGCGAAACCTCGATCTCATTCGCGAGCTTGGTGGCTTGTACCCGCTCGCCGAACTGCGGCGAAGAGGCATTGAGGTTCCAGCGCCAGGCGGCAACGAATGGAGTTGGGATGCCGATCAGTACAAGGGGTTCGACGAGTACGTGCATCTCTGCTTCCGCGCAACACATCCGATGGAGTACGCGGCACGTGCGGACGGTCGAATTGCGGACTCGATCTTCCTGATGGTGCATGCCGACGTGACGCATTGGGATGGCGTGCTCTTCACGCCAGATGTCGCGAACAAGAGCGGCGTAAAGGCGTACCCTATCAACGAAGCGGCAGAGATGATCGACTTCGAGGTGTTGTACACCCGGACCGACTGGAAGAATGCAGCGATCCAGCAGCGTCTGAGGCAGGCAGAGAAGTATGAAGTGCTCGTGCCGCAGGCGATCCCGCTGGAGATGATTCGGAACTTCCCAAATGGCTGAGCGACCGATTTTCGTTCCCGCGCCCGACGAGCCCGAGCTCGTGAAGGAGCTCTATCTTCGCTTGAAGTGGCACCCGGGATTCGCGCCGGTGCAGAAGGAGAAGAACGTCATCGAGTTGCACGCCGCCGCGAGTGCGGCCGGCTACTCGCCCGTGCTGGAAGTGTCGTCGAAGTCATCGGAAAAACTCGGCCGCCACCTGAGCGCCTTTCACCTGAAGGTCCAAAGTCGAATCGGTGAGATCGCGCTGGAATCGGCGTTTCAGGGCAGCAAGGTTTTCGAGCACGGCGGGCCGTTCACCGACCTCTACGCCGCCGATGCGCGCGATGCAAAGCGAGACCCGCGGCTGCGTGACTCCGGCCGAATCGTCGCCTTCGAATTTCAAGGGGAGCGCTTCCCGATCGAACCGCGCACCGCGTTCTACGACTGGCTCTACATCAACGCGATCTATCCGCACCGCGAGTGGCTGCAGCGATTGCATCGTTACGCCGCGTTCAGTGACATCGAGTTCAATCCCGAACGTTCGGTGAACTGTCAGGCGCGATCGTGCGCGCTCTTCGTCTCGCTGCAGACGAAGGGATTGCTGGACGCGGCAGTCGAATCGCCGCAGGCGTTCGTCGGCACGCTGGCGGAGCACGCCTACCGGCCGCAGCTACAGGAGCGTGCAGGGCAGCACGCACTCGCGTCAGGATCGCGCGCAGAAAGTGCCGTGGGCCGATAGCTACGCCTGCAATTCAGTCAGCCCTGAACATGAGTTCTCGAATCCGACGCGTGCGCTGCAGTTGCAGTGCTGGGTCTTCGGCCTCCCGGTGTCAAGTCGATTTCGAACTTAGGAGTGCTACTCGCCTTTTGGGCGGGTCTGCTTCGAACAGGTCCCACGTTCCAAAGTGAAGGCCCGTCACGATGTTCACGGGATAGGTCTGTTCCAGCGCCGCGACCATTTTTCGCTGCAGCCCTTGCGTCGAGCCGCCAACGAACAGCGTTGGCGCAAGATGGGGACCCTCTGGTACCTCGCTGGCTGCGGCAAACCTGCCGATCCACGGATGAGCAGTTAGGACCATTCCGATGAATCCGATCAGAAGTTCTGGGAACGGTACGAGCGACTTGCATTCGTGAGCGGCTACGACGTACTCGCTCGAAACGCCCCACAATCGACGCTTGCCCGCGGCGTACTCGGCGTCGACGTCGCTGAATAAGGGCGCCTTCGCAGGTAACACCACGAGATCAGGCGTGAAACACACGTCGTGATGTACATGAGAGCGCACCCGCACCTGTTGGCGAATCTCGAATGTCTCGCCGTTGTGCTCAACCTCCACGTATGAAAAATTTTCGGGATTGCCACCCGGTCCGGTGAGGTATTTGTAAACCCCGTTGTCAAGGTTCTTCGGAGTAACCGCGGCGACTTGTGCGTAAAAGTCGACGAGCGAATGGAAACTGCCGACTTCGAACGATGCGGACAGTTGCTTGTTCGTCAGGCGGTACTCGTGGCCGTAGTCCTTAGCGAACTTCTTTGCTGCTCCAAGGGCCTGAATAGTCCAGTCGACGGCCATTCACTCACGAAAACGGTCTGCGAGACGGAACAGAAGCGCGCCCGCCGTAGGGGCCGTAGCGACGTCGCTCATGAATCCGAGACGTGCGAAACGTCGCTCAAACTCGTAAATCATGCTACGAGTATCGATCGCACGGCCGGCGTCGAAGCGGGATGACCCGTGGACGACTTCGAGAGCCCCGAATGCTGTCGCCCGCCACTTTCGTGACGCGGCACCCTGTGGTCCCAGAACGATTTGATAGAAGGAATTGAGAGCGCACAAAACGTCCACGCGATCGATCGTCCATCCCTCGCCCTTGACGATCTCGGCGTCACCTTGGCTTTGGCTATGCTTCAGTGCGAACAGATATTCGAGTTCGCTTGACATACCTGCGTAGCGCTTTTCCACAGCACGCCTGACCGGCCATTCGAGTTCCGCGGTAAGCGCCGCCAACACCGCCTTCGCAGCGGGTGTCATTTTCAATCCCTCCAATCTTGGCGCGTGGGGCGAAAGCGCATCGCCGCAATTTCCTTCAGGAACGTTCAGACGTCGTCATCGAATGCGGCGCAGCCAGGCAGGCAGTCCCTCAGACGCCGGCGCAATCATGCCGCTGCGATACCGGCGATTCGTGGTGATCTGTTCGCGACGGCGAACGTGGATGCGAATCTGGCCATCGATCCCGATATCGGCGATAGGATCGAACGGCGATGCATGAAACTGAAAGTCCGCGGTGTGCAACATATAGCCGCCGTCAGCGTGGCAGAACGGATCGTGGAACAAACCTCCAGCGTGCAGCTGGAGCATCGAAAAGCCGGCACGGACAGTGGTAAAACGCTGTTGCGGTTGAATGTTCATGACGAGCGCGTGGTACGCATCTGTGCCCAAGATGGTGAGATCTGGTGCCTTGCCGCCGGCGAAGCATCGCGCTTCGGAAGTGACGAACGCTTCGTACATGTTCGGGCGCGTCTGCGTCACCTGCGAGCGCCAACCCGGAGCCGACGCCTCGCTGATACCGGCAACGACGTTCGCACCGACGTTGGCAGGCAGAAGTCCAGCGATACCGAGAAATCCGTTATCAGGGACGTAGAGCCCACTCCTGATGTCGCGTTCATATTCGAAGGCGATGTACCCGATGATCGCGGTCGTGCTCTCGGAGAGACGATCAATCGTGGTGACGGTGGAATCGACATCCAGCGCTACCCCTGACGAAAGCGCGGGTAGTTCGTACGTTGCAATCGTGGGCTGCTCGGCGTGGATGTCAGCAGGGATTGCGAGACGGCTTCCGGTGGCGAGCGTGGCGTGGTGGAGAAGAGGGTGGTTCGCGCGGATCTGATTTAGGGCAGCCGGCAGTGCTCGTTCGATGTCGTCGGCGAACGAGCGGACTTCTGGAAGATCACCCCGCATGAGGTGCATGAACAGATTCGCGCAGGAAGAAATTCAGAGGATCGTCTCGGCAATCCTCGTGAGGACCTGATCCGGGATGCGGTTGCAGCGTGCTGGGTTCTCCCAAACGGCAAGCAAAGGCTGCGGAAGACGATAAGGCTCCAACCAAATTGCCGCGCTGAGTTCCGGCTGCGCCGCAAAGACGCCGTCCGGCAGACGTTCGGTGCGTCCGATGATCTCGCCCGACATAGTCTGACGGCTCACGTATGCCAGTTCGCCGAACAGAATGTCTTCCACATCAGTCACGTTGATCTCGGCTCGGTAGTGCTTCACGGCGGCAGCAAGAACCGGGTGCCCAAGCGGTGCGTATTTCTTGGCCTTCTCCTCGAAGTTCTCGGCGAGCTTCGCCGGCGTCTCGACGATGTGGACCGCTTCGCTAGTGAGTACGTCAACACGAGCACCACCGATGTCGAGAACTTCGAGCGTAGCTGCACCAATTCG
>JAFAVZ010000670.1 GCA_019242175.1 Acidobacteriota bacterium | reverse complement strand
GAAGACTACAAGGCGGTGATCAACACGTTCGTGAAGAAGTGGAACGAAGTCGGCGTCGTCACGCGCACGGATGGGCCGACCGATGGCCAGTTCCCATCGCCGCTGTTCGTGGAGATGGGGATGAACGTGAAGCCGCCGAAGCTGTTGAAGGCGGCAGCCTCCGTCGAAGAGCGTTCCGTCGACGGCGGACGTCGGCCCGCGAATCTGCCGAACCCGCGTTTGTATCGATGAAGTGCGACGTGGCGATTGCCGGAGGAGGGCCTGCTGCCGCGGCGGCGGCCCTCCAGCTCGCGCGCGCCGGCGTGCACACGATCGTGATCGAGCGCGGCGACGATCGCGGCGACAAGCCGGGCGAGAGTCTCTCGCCGGACGCGAAGCCGTTGCTGCAGCGGCTCGGCGTCTGGGAGGACCTCGAGCGCGACGGACATCTTCCGTGTCCCGGCAACCGTTCGGTGTGGGGCAGCGATCGTGTCGAAGAGCAGCCGTTCGTCTTCTCGCCGTACGGACATGGATGGCATCTCGATCGGCGCCGCTTCGAGCAGCGGTTGAACGAGCGCGCGTGCGAGGCCGGCGCGACGCGCATCGTCGAGACGAGCGTCGTCGGCATCGACGGGAATCGTCTGACGTGCCGAGGCGCGGTCGATGCGATCGAAGCAAAGTTCGTGATCGATGCGACCGGTCGCGCGAGCCGCATCGCGCGGTTGCTCGGCGCGCGGCGGAAGATCGACGATCCGTTGCTGGCGGTCGTCGCGTTCTTCGATGCCGACGAGGGCGACCGCGATTCGACGACGCTCGTCGAGGCGACGGAGAGCGGCTGGTGGTACAGCGCGCCGTTGCCGGCGAATCGTCTTGCCGCGATGTTCATCACTGAGGGGCCGGCGCCGGCGTTCGCGCCGAGCGGACGGACGCGCGAACGCATCGAGCGTCATGGCTATCGAATGGCCGCTGCGCCGCGCATCGTCGACGCCGGCAGCGCGCGACTCGATCGTTTCGCCGGCGATGGCTGGCTCGCCATCGGCGACGCCGCGCTCGCGCTCGATCCTCTGTCCTCGCACGGAATCGCTGCGGCGTTGCACGGCGGGATGCTCGCGGCCGAGGCGATTCTCAGCGGCAATGCGGGTCGGTACATTTCGGCGATGGAAGCAATGTGGACCGGCTATGTGACGATGCGCCGCGCGTATTACGCGGCGGAGATGCGTTGGCCGAACGCATCGTTCTGGCGGAGACGGCGGCCCGTCAGCGCCGCGCGTCACGCCAAGCCGTGGTCTCTCGCGTAGTTGATCAGCGCATAGCGGCCGTCGATGCGCAGCTTCTCGTAGATGCTGTGCAGGTGGAACTTCACGGTGCCTTCCGTGACGCCGAGGCGCGAGGCGATCTCTTTGTTGCGCAGACCGGCGGCGACCATCTTCGTCACTTCGATCTCCCGCGGCGTCAGCGTCGACGTCGCTGCCGCGACGGCTTGCTCGCGTTGCAGCACGAGCCGCAACGCGCCGGCGATCGCTCGTCCGTTCCAGCTCTGTTCGCCCGCCGCAACTTGTCGAACGCTTTGCGCGAGCAGGCGAGGGGCGGATTCTTTCAACACCAGGCCGCTCGCGCCGAGGCGGAAGGCTTCGAGGAGCCGCGCGTCGTCGAGCGATGCGGTGAGCAGCACGACTTTCACCGGCAACTGGCGTTCGTGAATCGTTCGCAGCAGCTCGATGCCGTCCATCTCCGGCATGCGGACGTCGAGCACGAGGACGTCCGGCCGATAGCGCTCGACCGCTTCCAGGGCGCTGCGGCCATCGAGGCAACGCGCGACGATCTCGCAATCCTCCTCGCCGCGGAACAGCTGCTCCAGGCCGTCGAGGATGAACGGATGATCGTCGGCGATGGCGATGCGGATCGTCATCAGGTCTCCTCCCGAATGGGCAGCCGCATCTCGATCGAGGCGCCGCCGCGCGAGCTGTCGATGAGCAGCGTGCCGCCGAGGCTGCGGGCGCGTTCTTTGAGGGTGCGGGGGCCGGCGTTAGCGCGGTCGAGCTCCGCGAGATCGAGCCGCCCGACGAACGGAAAGCCGCGGCCGTTGTCCGCGACGCGCATCTCCAGATGACCGTTACGCCGTGCGAGCGCGACCTTCGCCCGCGACGCGCCGCCATGCCGCGCCGCGTTCGACAGCGACTCGTTCACCATGCGGCAGAGGTCGTGCGCCAGCGCCACCGGAGCGGTGAACGGCATCGTCATGTCGAGATCGACCTCCAAGCCCCACTCCAGCGGAAATCGTTCGCGCATCCGCCGCAGCTCCTCGGCCACGATGGTCTGTCCGTCGCGCGGATCGTGCGGCCGCAGCTCGCGCACGAGCGTGCGCAGTTCGCGTTGATCCTGTTCGAGCACGGTCTGGATGTCGACCAGTTCGCGCGCGGCATCCGAGTCGCCGTCGAAGCGACGCCGCAAGGCGTGCAGACGCAGGCCGATGCCGGCCAGCGATTGCACGATGCCGTCGTGCAGATCGCGCGAGATGCGCAACCGTTCTTCGGCGCTCGCCGTGTGCCGCACCTGGCGCAGGAAGAAGAACTGGTCGAGCGTGGCCAGCACCAGCCGACCGACGACGTGCGCGAGCGCGAGGTCGTCGGCGGTAGCGCTGCGCACGTCCTGCACGATGAAGCGCGCTGTCAGCGTCTCGGTCACGAGCGAGACGACGATCGCGCCGTTCATCGCGTAGCGCAGGCGCAAGTCGTCGCCGAGCGGATCGCCGTTGGCTTCCGTGGCGGCCGAGGTGATGGGGTCATAGACCAGGAGCGAGGCGCGATCGCGCACCCACGCGGTGACGTTGCGCCACTGCGCCGCATCCGGCGACTCGAACGTCGCGGGCGGCATGCGATCGATGCGAAACGCAGCGCGCTCCCACGGGGCCGCGTAGATCCACGGCTCCTCGGTCTCTTCCCACAACAGCAGCACGCGATCGGCGCGGACGACCATCGCGGCATGAGCGAGCGTCACGCGCAGAACGTCTTCCAACTGCGCGTTCAATTCGCGCGGCCACGCGGCGAGCGACGCGAGCTCGGAGCGCAACTGCTGCTGGTACATGCCGAGATACACAAGGAGCGCTGTGATGACGGCGAGGTACGCGATACGGATCAGCA
>JAFAVZ010000223.1 GCA_019242175.1 Acidobacteriota bacterium | reverse complement strand
GATCGACACGCTCGTCGGCTTCTTCCGCATCGGCGCGAAGCCGACCGGCTCGAAGGATCCGTTCGCGCTGCGCCGCGCGGCGCAAGGCGTCGTGCAGATCCTCCTCAATCGCGACAAACGCGAAGTCCGCCTCGGCCTCGACAAGCTGCTCGACATCGCGATGGAAGTGCATGGCGTCAGCGATGGCGCGGTGCGCAACGACCTCCTCGCGTTCTTCGCCGAACGCGTGCGTACGCTGCTGGAAAGCGATCTCGCGTATGACGAAGTGGCGGCGGCGATGGAAGCCGGCTGGGCGAGCTCGCTCACCGATCTCGTCGACCGCGCGTCCGCGTTGCGCGCCGTGCGCGGCGACGCGAACTTCCTCTCCATCCTCGACTCGGCGCGGCGCATCGACAACATCACCGAGGGGCATGCGTCGACGCAGGTGGACGCGGCGAAGCTGGAGCATGCGAGCGAGAAGCGGCTCGCCGACCTGGCGGATCTCGTGGGCTCGCAGCTCGACGAGTTGATCGCGGAGAAGCGATATCGCACGGCGCTGGAGTCGTTCGCCGGGATGGCGCCGGAGCTGGAGCAGTTCTTCAAAGACGTGATGGTGATGGTCGAGGATGAAGCGGTGCGGCGGAACCGGATGTCGCTGCTGCGCAAAGTCGGCAACGCCGTCGGCAGGATCGCGGACGTGACGAAGATCGTCGTCGCCCGCCGCGACTATCGGGCGTGAAACGCGCGGCACTTCTGCTGTTCCTCGCGCTCGCCGCATGCCGGCGCGAGGACACGGTTGCCGTTCCGCCGGCGCAGCCAAAACCCGCGCCACCGCAGCAGCCGGCAGCCTCGCTGCTGACCGACGCGGCGGATCGCGAGAACCTGCTGAACATCGCCCACGGCGGCACGATCGTCTCGCGCACCGGCGAGGCGACGCTCAAGAATTCGCCAGTGCAGGCGATCATCGGCGACCGAGGTGCAAGCGGGTTCTGGTCCTCGCCGCCGCACGATCCGTTGCAGTCGATCGTGGTCGGCCTCCCGTCCCGCACGAAGCTGACGAAAGTCGGCGCGCAGCAGGGCGGGACGGGCGTGAAGTCGTTGCGTTTCGAGGCATCGCTCGACGGCGCGACGTTCCACGATCTCTCGACCGTGAAACTCGCGGCGAACCGCGAGGCGCAGATGTTCGACGTCGCGCCGACCGAGGCTTCGTACTTGCGCGTTTCGACGCTCGACACCGACCAGACGTTCACCGGCTTCGCCAGCATCCACGCGCGCGGCACGGCGCTGGAGCCGGCGAAACCGGGATCGCTCGACGGCTGCTGGCAGATGGACGTCGACTCCGCGGCGATGCATCAGCAAGGCGCCTACGTCTTCGGCCGCGTCGCGGAGACGAACGGCGCGCTGCTCCTCGACGGCGGCAGCGACGGCCGTTTCTATCGCTTCGTCTGGACCAAGGGCCAACAGTACGGCGTCGCCGCGATCGGCGTCTCGCCGGACGGCCAGCACATGAGCGGCGCCAAATGGCACGAAGAGGCCGAAACGCTGTTCCTCAGCACGAGCTGGATGGCGACGAAAGCACCGGCGTGCGCCGACCGGCCGAGTGTCAGCGAAGCCGTCTTTCGCTTCTACCTGGAGACGCAGGGCCGGTACCCGATGTACGGCCTGCGCTTCGACAGCGAGGGGAACCTGGTCGAGAGCGAAAGTGAGGCGATCCTCGACCGGATCGCCAAGTTGAAGAGCGTCCGCTACGTCGCCAATGAGCTTGGCCAGCCGGACGCCGCCCGCAATCGGGCCGTCGCCCAGAAGAAGCTGGACACGCTCCGGGCGGCGCTGGAGAAGCGCGGCGTGGACGTCTCCGGCCTCGAATTCGTCAACCACGGGAGCGAACAGCCGCATCGCGACGCCGATACCGAGGCTACACGCTCGCTCTACGGCGCCGTGGAGATCGAACTTCGTAGATAATCGCCGCCGTGAGCGAGAAATACGTCTACTACTTCGGCGACGGCCATGCAGAGGGCAACGCGAAGATGAAGGACGTCCT
>JAFAVZ010000332.1 GCA_019242175.1 Acidobacteriota bacterium | reverse complement strand
CATGCTCAACCGGGGGCAGGAGATCGCGGTCGCCGTCAACGAGTCGGAAGCGCTCGACGTGCAGCTGCGCGCCGGCGAGATGTCATTGCATCACGTCGACATCGTGCACGGCTCGAATCCGAATCGTTCATCGTGGTGGCGAACGGGATTCATCGTGCGCTACTCGACGCCGCAGATGCTGAGCGCCGCGACGCCGGTCGTGATCGCGCGCGGCCGCCCGGCGCCGCATCTGCCGACGGTCGCCTCGAGGCCGACGCTCCCGTTCGCCGAGGGGATTGCGGCGCAACAAAGTCGCAAACTGTAGCGATGCCGTGCGCTGCTCGCTCTCTCTTAGTGATGTCATCCTAAGTCCCGAAGAGGCCGAAGGATCTCCTGGCAGGAACGCTTTTCGCCCGCACCGGGAGATCCTTCCCAGTCTTCGCAGCTGTAGTGTCATCCTGAGTCCCGTAGAGGACGAAGGATCTCCTGGCAGGAACGCTTTCCGCCCGCACCGGGAGATCCTTCCCAGTCTTTGCCGCTGTCGTGTCATCCTGAGTCCCGTAGAGGACGAAGGATCTCCTGGCAGGAACGCTCTCCGCCCGCATCAGGAGATCCTTCACAGTCTTCGCTGCTCAGGATGACAGCGCCGTGTTCTCCGTTCCCCATCCGCAGCCTGTGATATCAACGCCTCGCAAGGAGCCGAATCCGATGAAACTTCGCCTGCCGATCCTCTTCCTCGCTCTCCTCTTAGCCTTCTCCATGTTCGCGGCCGACGCGCCCACGGAGCCGACCGTGCCCACCGAAGGCGCGAAGGCGCCGTCATTCACGCTGCCCGGCCAGGACGGCAGCCCCGTCTCCCTCGGCCAATTCAAAGGCAAGTGGGTCGTCCTCTACTTCTACCCGAAGGACTTCACCTCCGGCTGCACGCTCGAGGCGCACAACTTCCAGCGCGACATCGCCAAGTACGAGGCGAAGAACGCGGCCGTCGTCGGCGTGAGCCTCGACTCGGCCGACTCACACAAACAGTTCTGCACGAAGGAAGGGCTGAGCTTCAAGCTGCTGTCCGATTCGAGCAAGACCGTGGCGACGCAGTACGGCTCGGTGATGAACTACCAGGGCAACGAGTACGCCGCGCGCAACACGTTTCTCATCGATCCGAACGGCGTGATCCGCAAGGTGTATCTGAAGGTGAAGCCGGCGACGCACAGTGACGACGTGCTTGCCGACATCGCTACACTACAGGCATCGAAGTAATCCGCCGCTTTCTCATGTCCGCGCTCGTCGCGGGGCTTCGGTTCTACACCGATCACGCGCCGTTTCATCGGGGGCGGGGAGCTTTTCTCCGCCCCATCGAATTCCTGAAACGCCGCGGCTGGCCTCCGCCGCAGGTCGCCGTCGCGCCCGGCGTGACGATGGAGCTCGAGCCGTCGCTCATCGGCTGGACGCTCTTCGAACGCGGCGAGTGGGAACCCGCGCAGACCGCGCGCTTTCTCTCCCTGGTGCAGCCCGGCGCGGTCGTGCTGGACGTCGGCGCGAACACCGGCTACTACGCGCTACTGGCTGCCGCGCGCGGAGCGAAAGTGCACGCGTTCGAGATCCAGCCGAACATCATCCGCATCCTCCGCAGCAACGTCGAGCGCAATCGCCTCGACGTGACGATCGTCGAAGCCGGCGCCTTCTCCGCACCGGGCGAGGCGACGATCGAAGACCGCGGCGATCCCGGCTCCGCCCGCGTCCATCTCGGCGGCACCGGCATCCGCGTGCCGCTCATCACGCTCGACACTTACGCCGCCGATTTCGAACGCGTCGACGTCATCCTCATCGACACCGAAGGAGCGGACTTCGAGGTGTTGAAAGGCGCTCGCGCATTGCTCGCGAAGCATCGCCCGGCCGTGATGACCGAGGTGCATCATCTCGCGGCTTTCGGGGGATCGGAGGAGGAGCTGCGCGCGTACATGGCGCAGTTCGGTTATCGCGTCGAGACGCTCCACGGCGAGTTCTCGACCGACCTGTTGTTCCTGCCTACGGACCCATCACGACGAGAGGCGTGAAGATCTCCGCCTCCAGGCGCCAGCCTTCCGCGGCCAGGTGCCACTTCGCCGCGTAAACGCCCGAGACTTCCAAGAGCCCGGTCTTCGTCGTGATCGTGCCCGTCCAACGGCCGTGCTCCTGCGCCATGCCCCAGCCGTCGTTGATGTGGATCTGTTCCGCGATGCGCGTGTAGACGGCCGCGGGATCGTGCGCGAACAGATCGGCCCAGCTCTTCACGCTCGCTTCCTGCCCGTCGCGATGCATGCTCCGCGCGGTGACGACGTGATACGTCGGCAGCAGAAACGAGGCGATCGTCTGCGGGTCGCGAGCAGCGATCGCGCGATTGATGGCTTCGCGCGCGGCGAGGATCTGGTCGTGCGAGCTGAGGTCCGTCACGGCGGGCGATGATACCGTCAGCGCGTCTGTGGCGTGGAGAACAAGGCCCATGCGAGAAAGACCAGGATGACGACCAGCAGCACCGCCACGGTGAGCAGGACGTTGGAGACTTTCCGCAGCCGCACCTTCCGCCCGACCAACGCGCGCAACTCGCGCCAGTCCGCGTCGGACGCGAAGAAGCGCGGCGCCAGGATCTGAAACTGCTGCGGCGCGGTGTAGAGCAGCACGAGATCCGGCCCATCGATCGCCTGATGGAAGCCCGCCCAATCGAGATCGATCCGTCCGTGCGCGGACTCCAACACGAACCGTTCGTCCGTCGCGGTTCCTCGGAACGGCTCGCGCAGCAACGGGTTCGCCCGGAGAGCGCTGCGCGCGGCCCACTCGGGTCCGATCGCGAGGACCACGCCGAGGAAGAAGGGAAGCAGAGAAGGGAACCACGGCTGTCCCGCGGCGGCGCGCGCATAGACGCCCCACGCACCGGCGAACGCCAGCAGGATCCCGATCGTCATCGCTCCGCGGCTCTGGCGACGCAAAGCCTTCGCGTAGAGCGCGCGGTCGATCGTGCCCTGGAGCTCCATCACTCGATCCTCCGCGCCACGAAGTCTTGCCCATCCGCGCATGTGTCAACCCGTTCCCGACTGATCGCGCCGAGATCGTTCGGCGATGCGCTGCCGGTCGGCGCGATGGACATCCGGAGGAACCGCGCCGCATTGTCGTGAAAGATGTCCTGCTTCTGCTTCTCTGAAAGAAAGGGCGCCTGCTCGATCGTCTCGATCGCGACGGGGATCGTCTTCGGCCACAACATCTGATCCGAGCCCCAGAGGATGCGTTTCGCGAAGCCGGCATCGATCAGCCGCTTCAATTGGCTGTAGAAATGGGCACGCGGGAAGCCCCAGTCGTTCTGCGCGACATCGACGTAGACCTGCGGATGCGAGTAGAGCAACGCGATCATCTCGTCGACGAACGGCGAGCCGTAATGCATCACCCAGAGGCGCAGCTTCGGATGGCGCACGAGCACGTCCTCGAGCTGCAACGGATGGCCGAGCCGCGCGCGGTACCGCGGGTCGCCGGTGTGCGGTCCGCCCGGCGGGCCTTCGCCGAGGTGGACGCCGACCGGGATGTCCACCTCCTCGGCGAGGGCGAAGTACGGCTCGTAGATCGGATCGTCGAGCGTGCGCCCGCGATACTGCGCGCCGATTTCCGCGAAGATGGCGAACTTCCCTTCCTCGTACAGCCTGCGTAATTCGGCGATCGGCACCAGCTCGTCGCCCGCGAAGGAGATCGCCGGAAGGATCTTCGCCCCGCCCGCCGCCCGCCACGCGGAGACGCGGGCCAACTGCCCGGAGGTGACGGCGGCGACGATGCCGTGCTCCTCGAGCATCTGCAACGACTCGCGCATGACCGCGTCGTCCGATGCCGCCGCGGCGATCGGCTTCGCGCACGCTTCCGCCTTCTCGATCGTGATCCCGCCGCGCGGATCGACCGCAGGAAACTCGAGCGCCTGATCGCTCGTGCAGACGCTGCCGCCCCCGCCATATTCGTCGAGGCCGTGCGCGTGGAGGTGCATGTCGATGATCGGCCGCTTCGGCGGCGCAGCCGGCGATGGGGATGCGAGGGCGAGCGAGAGGAGGAGCGCGCTCAGGGCGTTGCGCATCGGTGCATCTTAAAACGAGCGGGCGCGCGGCGAGCTCCAACCGCCGCGCGCCTCTTGGCTTCAATCGTCTGTCCGGATGCCGCCCAGAATTTCTCTCGCCTGGTGCTTCGCCGCATTCGTCGGATCGGTCGCGCCGACAGCGAGGAAGGTATAGACCTCATCGACGACATCGAGATCGGCGGATTCCGAAGAACCGAGCCGCGAAATGCAGTCGGCCTTCTTTCGGCCACGCTGGATGGCGCTGAGAGCGAAAGTCGCAACTGCTGCCGCGCGGTACTGGCTCTCGGCGCTGAGGGGATCCTTCTTCGCCACGACGATGCCCGAAACGAATTTCGTCGACGCGTCGTTGGCTGCTGCGATGGCTGCCTTGAGGCTTTGCTGGGCGATGACGAACGTCTTCACGTCCAGATCCTGAGGCGGAAGTACGACCTCGTCGATCTTGGGGCCTGCCAGACCGCGAACCTGCATCAGCCAGCTCGCCTGAATCATCCCGATCTCAGCCTGTGCGCTCAGAAACGACAGGCTCAGCTTTCCCTTCAGATCGAAATTGCTGACCGTGAGGCAGAAACGAATCGCGTAGCCATAACGATAGATGGTGCCGTCATCGCCCGGAACTTCCTTGAAACGACTCCACTCGTAAACGACGACCCGGCGATTCGTACCGCCCGAAACCGAACCGATGATGGGAATGTTGAGCTCCCCGGCCTGGCGCACGGTCAGATCGTAGGTGTAGCTCTCGAGCTCCCCCAGCTCGTCCAACTTCTGAGGAATGGTCGCCGGATCCACCCCTTTCCCTTTCAGCACGAGATCGGAGCCGACAGGCCGAAGCCCTTCGATGGCGATCGCATCCGGCGCGACTTGGATGAGTTGCTCGACATTCATTTCTTTCACGGTCATGTGTCCTCCTGCAGGAGAGACGGCCGGATGCGCGCTTTTCTCACGTCCGTGGAATTCCACGGAGCCGTCCTTCCAACTGGGTATGCTCAACGGACGATTCGCCTGTCTCTCGCTTCTCATCATCCTTCTGCTCGCGTCGAACCGCATCGAGGCGGAGAGCCGGCGGCGCATCGCTGCGTTCAACGTGGGTCTTCAGCCGGCGCTCACGCTCGCCAGCGCCGCGATTCAGGGGAAGCTGCGCACGCGCGGCGACTGGTGGCGATGCATCCGCGCGGGCGCGATCGCGGGCGGGGGTTTCTACGAGGCGAAGGTGCTGGACGGCAACGGCCACACGCGCGCGGCGCTAGCGACGGCAAGCCTCGCATCTTCCATCACGAGGAACGCGGCCGCGGGGCGGCCGGAGCTCGCGCGGGTCGGCATGCCGATCGGGCCATTGTGGCTCGATGCCTCGACGCCGTTCGACAAAGATCCCGTCGCCCCGCTCCACCTCCAAACCTCTGTCGCCGAGCTCGTCGCGTTCGCACTCGAACGGCAGGAGAACGATCGCATCGTGTTCCGCGATGGCCTCATCGCGTTTCGGAAGTCGGGTCGCTACGAGCACGATCGGCGGCGATTCACCGGCTACACGTTCGGCGTCTTCCCCGGCACGTCCGACGACGCGACACAGAAGACGTGGCATCACGAGACAGTGCACGTCATCGAGTCGATGCAGGCGGATTCGGTCGAGCCGCCTGCCTGCGCGTGGCTTCGTCGCTGCAATCCGTTGCGCCGGAAATTCGGAATTCTGACGTGGGAGCCGCTGCAGCTCGGCGTGCTTCCCGCATCCGGGGGCCTGCTGCTCTCGAAGCAGGACTATCCGGAACGCTTCACCGAGATCGAGGCGACGTGGCTCGCGGAGCGCCGCGCACCGCGATGATCGGCGGACACTTCGTCGATGCCGTCCGCGAGATCCAAACGTAGGACCGGCTCTCCAGCCGGCCCAGCATCGAGCTGGAGAGCCGGCCCTACATCACCGCCTATCGCTCCGCGCAAACCTTGCGCATGCGGCGGAGATAGTCCGCGGTGACACCTTAGAATTACCCTCATGCCGATTCTCGCTCTGCACCACGTGCAGCTCGCGATGCCGGGGGAGATGGAAGCCGCCGCGCGTGCGTTCTACGTCGACGTGCTCGGCTTCGTCGAGAAGCCGAAGCCGCCGCATCTCGCCGCGCGGGGCGGCGCCTGGTTCGTCGCCGGCTCCGCCGAGCTCCACCTCGGTGTCGAAGACGACTTTCGGCCGGCGAAGAAGGCGCATCCCGCGCTGCTCGTCCAAGGCTTGCCCGAGCTCGCGGCGAGGTGCGCAGCGGCCGGCTTCAGCACCTGGACGGATCAGCCGTTGCCGGGATATGAACGCCTTTACGTCGCCGATCCGTTCGGCAATCGCATCGAGTTGTTGGAGGACACGTCGTGGCCAACGTAACGCGCAGATTCATGGCCGATCCGGTCGGGTTCCTCCGCACGATTCCGTGCTCGTGCCCCGCGCAATTCATCGGGCTGCGCACGCTGCGGTTGAAAATCGAATACGACCCGGACGATCTCCCGGTCGCGCAGATCCGCACGCCCAACCACGGCGAAGACGGCACGCAATTCCACCTCCTCGGCTGGATGAACGAGGACGTCTCGACCGGCTACCTCAACAGCGGCGCCAATTACTTCTTCACCGGTCCGCTCACCGGCTGCACGTTCGCCGTCGACAAGAACTGGTACGAGCCGCACGTCCTGCACGTGAACTACACACATCACGGCGCGATGGACGTCGGGGCCATGCGGGCCACCGCGAACTGGGAGATGTACGAAGACACGAGCATCCTGCGTTGGACGGACACGCCGAACATCACGGTCGTGGAGTCGCACAACCGCCCCGAGGATGAGCGGTACAACATCTTCGGCGTGCGCGGATATCTAGGCTGGACGTTCTATCAGCAGGTCACGAGGATCGTCGGCAACGGCAACCTGCAGGTGCGCGCGTTGTACAAGTTGGATACGGCGTTCTGAAAAGATGTAGGGCCGGCTCTCCAGCCGGCCCAGCATCGACATCGGGCCGGCTGGAGAGCCGGCCCTACGTTTAGAAGCATTACGGTTGCGAGGTTTGGGGCACCGGCACCGGCGTGCTCTTCGGAGCTTGCGGGGCGCCTTCCGGATTCTGAGGACCGAGGAGGCCTTCTTCGGGTTTGGCGGTGGGGATGTTGGTCGGGCCGTCGCCTTCCACCGTGTCGCGCGGCATGTTCACGAAGCGGATGGACTCGCCGAGCGTCTGACCCGGCTGCTGCGCGGACGCCGGCGTGCCCGGAACGAGGTTCAGCGTCACGGGAGCGACGGCCATCCCGCCGAACGGCGAGACCGCGACGACCTCCTGCGACGACGGATCGGAGAGCGAGATCGGGCCGGAGTTGTAGTTCCAGAGGCCGGCCTCACCGACGTTGATCGTGCCGTTCTTCAGCGGCGTGCCGGTCCCGGTCGTCCCCTTCTTGCGGATCGACAGCGAGATCGTCTTCGCGCGCTGGCCGTTCTGCGGATTCGCCTTGCTGTCGAGGAACACGGTCGTCGAGCCCGAGACGGTCAATGAGCTGATGAACTGCGCCGCGCCGATGGCCACCGTGTCTTTGCCGGGCTGGCCGACGCGGAACAGGCCCCACAGGCCCTGCGTCAGGAAGTTCGCCGGCGTCGTGCGGTAGAGATAGTCGCCCATCACGCCGTTCTGGCCACCCGCGCCGCCCTTGCCGTTGACGTCGTTGTCGAGGATGATCGAGTACGACGTGTTCGTCCCGTAGTTGTCGCGTTTGCCGAGCCACATCGACAGCTTGTTGTCGCCGATGCTCTTCGAATCGTTGATGTACGGCAGCTCCTGCCACACGTGGCCGTGCAGCGCCATCACCTGCTGATCGCCGGAGCCGCCCGGATGGAGCAGATGGAAGCGCGTCGGCGTGTTGCGCGCCGCGGCGAAGATCGGCGTCTGCGGCTCGCCGGCCACGAGACCGTCGGAGTAGCCGCGCCACAGCGTGTCGAGGCCGTTGTACGACGTCGCATTAAAGCGATACGACATCGGCTCGACGCGGTAATTGATCACGCTGTTCAGGAGCAGCGGCGGCGCGACGGCGGTCAACACCGTGCCCCGACACGGCAGGCACGGACCGGTCGACGGACCGGTTCCTTTCGCCGGGCAATAGCAAGCCTGCGACCACTGCAAATTCGACATGTCCTCGGTCGTGATCATCACGAACTCGCGGTGCTTCAGGTTGCCCGGGTTCGAGCACGTGCCGCCGTCGTAAATCGTGGCGGACGCGTATTGCGGGAGGTTGTTGCGGGGGTTGTAGGTGTCGACGCAGGCCACCGAGCCGGCCGGCTCGACGACGAGGCCGCCAACGAGGCCGTGAAGATCCTGCTGCAGCGGGTCGGACGGCGTGAGGTTCGTGCCGCCGAGCTCCATCGAGGTGCCCGTCACCTTGCCGTACGCGTCGACCTTCGTCTGGCCCGCGTACCAGTAGTACGTCTGTTGACCGTTCGGCGCGACGGTCTGCACCGGGTTGAAGCCGACGTTCATGCCGGAGCTGGTCATGACGTCGTACGAGAGCAGGCCGGGCGTGATGCCGGCGTTGTTCGACGTACCGAGCTTGATCGGCGGCGTGGAAGACGTCGACTGGATCTTGCTCGGATCGAACGCCGCGACCGTCTTCGGGAACGTGGCCAGCGTCGTCGGATTCATCTCGTTCTTCAGCGTGAGCGCGATGCAGTCGCCGGCGTTCGCGCGGAGCACGAGCGGCTCGTCGATGTTCGCCGTCACCGGCGTCTGCGCGCCGGAGCCGATCGCCTGGGAGAGGAACTGGTACATCAGCTGGTACTGATTGCCGATGCGGGTCGAGGGGAAGACGCCCGCGCCGTCGACGCCGCGGCTGTTGTACGTCGTGAGATTGCCGGCCGTGAACGCGTTGATCGTCATCTGCCGCAGCGGCGCGCCGTCCGGACAGCTGTAGCCGTTCACGCGGGCCGGCAGCGGGTTCACGGTCGGATTCGTCGCGAGATACGCGAGGTTCGACTGCGACGACTTGTAGGCGCGGAAGAGACCCCACATGCCGTCGACGATGCCATGGCGTTGGTTCGACGCGTCTGGCATGTAGAGGTAGTCGCTCCAGTTGGCGTCCGCGTTTGCGGACGGGCTGGCGCGCGGCGTCTCGAAGAGGAACTCGAAGTGCTCCGAGATGCCCATCGACTGGTTGTTGCGATAGCCGGAGTTGTTGAACGACGGCTCGAACAGCCACTTCATCCCGTGCACGGTGAAATCGTGGGGCAGCATGTGCGCGCCGGTGATGACGCGGATCTGCACGCGGTCGCCTTCATACGCGCGGAGGAGCGGCGTGTACGGGTCGCCGCCCATCATGCCCGGCGTGAGCGCGGTCGCCGGGTACTTGAAGCCCGAGCTGCCGATTGTCGAGCCGGGCGTCGGCTGGACGTTCAGCGCCGGATTGTTGCGCGTGATGTTCGAGGCGAAGACATAGGAGAGATCGGTCGCCGGCGTGTTGCCGGTCGAGGGCGAGACGCGGAACGGCAGCGGCTCGTTGCGGTAGTTGAAGGAGAGCGTGCCGGACGTCGGGCCCGCGCTCACCAAGGCCGGTCCCGGATTCGCGTTCGTACCCTGCTGCAACGGCGGC
>JAFAVZ010000156.1 GCA_019242175.1 Acidobacteriota bacterium | reverse complement strand
CCAGATCCGGGGAGGAATCCGCTGCGAGGGCTCGGGAGGAACCGGCACGATCGCCTGCATCGCCCGGGCGACCGATGCGCAGAACAACGGCAAACTCGTCGCCCTCTCGAATCATCACGTCCTGCTGCCGGAAAAAGGCAGCGGCTTCGGCGCCTCGGTTTACCAGCCGGGCGCCAGCTGTTGCTGCTGCGGACGCAAGATCGGGAAGGTCCTGCGCGGCCGTTACACGAAGACCGCCGGCTTCTACAGGAGAACCTCGGACATCAGCATCGATGCCGGTCTCGCCCTGCTCAATCCCGGCCTTCAATGCCTCGCGGAACAGCAAATCAGCGCTGGAGTGGGATTGAGCGAGCTCGTTCAGGGCGTGGTGCCGACCGAGTCGTTCCACGTAGGCCGCCTCGTCCAGAAACGCGGTGCTCGCAGCAGCTCGACACACGGCACGATGATGCATTTGCATGCGAACGCACCACCGAAGGACAGCGACGACAAATCGTTTGCCTTTCAGGATCAACTGCTGATCGCGCCGGAGATGCCGCCCGGCACGACCACGGGGCTGTTCCGTTTTCAGGTCGGCGGCGATTCCGGCTCGGCGCTGATGACAGAGCTCGGCGGCGAGATCGTCGGCCTGATGCACGCCTCGTCGACGGCGCGCCCCAGCCCCGGCCTGACGATCGTCAGCGGCATCGCCACCGACATCAATGCGGTCATCGCCGCGATGCAGATCAGCATCGTCACCGCCGACACGCTCGGCCAGGTCATCACCGTTCCGCCGACGAACGTCCTTCCCACTTCTTCGACCCTCATTCCCACGGCCGCGCCAGCGTTCACCCGAACGGTGCTCGAACAGGCGCGCGTGCAGATCGAGGCGACGGCGGCAGGACGCGCGTACGCGGAAGTCGTGCGCCGCCATCACGGAGAAGTGCAGGCGCTCGTCCGCACGAATCGCCGCGTCGGCGCGATCTGGAAGCGCTATGCCGGACAGGGCATCGTGCAAGCCGTGCTCGACGCGGTCGGGCGCCCGGACGCGCCGATTCCGGCGGTCGTCGCCTCGCGCCAGCTCGCGGAATGCGCGGCTCGCATCGCAGGCGTGCTCAAACGCTACGGCAGCGCGGCGCTTGCGCGCGACGCCGCGGCGTACGAGAAGCTCGTGAGCGCGTTGCCCGGTCGAAGCTATCACCAGCTGTTGCGCCGCCTGCAGGCGGGGGAGGCTTTGGAAAGCTGATGCCTGGGCAGGCCGGTACGCTCGAAGTCCTCGCACGCGGCGTCGGTCGCGCGTTGATGCCGCTCGGCGAGTTGCTCGACAGCGCCAACGTCGTGCCGTTCTTCGCCGACCTCGGCGTGCAGTTCCCCGACACGCTGCTCGCCTCGAATCCGCAGCTCGCATCGGCGCTCGAGACCGCGCGCACCGCCGCCGCCGGTTTGCCTGCGGTGATCGACGATCTCACCGCCGCGATCAATGCCGCCGACGAGACGCAGACGATCGCGAAAGGCGTGGAGCTGCTCGGCCGCGTGACGGCGCTCGTCGCGGCGATCGGCGTCGCCGGGCAACGGCTCGATGCGGCGACAGGCACCGGCGTCGGCGACCTCCACGACTTCGCCACGCGGCTGCCGGGAGCCATCCTCGAGTACCTCGTCATCCGCCTCGGCGAAGACGCGGCGCCGACCATCACGTCGATCCTCGTCCTGCTCGGTCTCATCGACCGCATGACCGTCGCTGGCACGGACGCCGCCCATCCCGAGCACGTCGTGCGCAAGCTGCGCTTCGACCGCTTCGGTGAGTTCTTCCGCTCGCCGATGGACTACTTCCAACACGTCACCGGCTGGGGCACGGCGGATCTCACGCCGCTCTTCGCGCGCATCGACGACTTCCTCGATCACGTCCTCACGCCGTCCACACTGACGCTCTCGCCGCTGCGGCTCGAGACCGGAACGTTCGAGCTGGAGCAGATGACGTCCGGCGGCGCGACCGGCATCGGCTTCACCATTCACGTGCCGGTCGACAGCGGCCTCGATCTCCGGTTCCCGCTCTGCCCCGGCAACGCGCTGCACCTGTTGACCGAGGCGCATTTCGATGGGGGAGTGACGGGGACCGTGCTGCCGCCGGTCGACGTCACCGTGAGCGCGTCCGCGCAGCTCGAAGGCCGGCTGCTGATCGGCTACTCGAACGAGCCCGCGCCGCCCGCGACCGCGCGCATTCTCTTCGGCGAGGTTGGCGGAAGCCGGCTCGAAGTGGCCAGCGTGCGCGCGGACGGCGGCATCAATTTCGTCTGGGATTCGGCGACGAACACGGCGAGCGTCGAGCCGATTCTGCGGGCTTCGATCACCGGCGGCAAAGTCGTGATCGACATGTCGAAATCCGACGGCTTCGTCGCCAAGCTCCTCGGCGGCGTGCACGTGGAAGGCGGCTTCGACACGCGGCTCATCTGGACCCCTTCCAGCGGCTTCCACTTTGAAGGCAGCGCGACGATCGAGATCGGCATTCCGCTCCACGTGAGCCTCGGGCCGATCGAGATCTCCCAGCTCTATCTCTCCGCCGGCTTCAACGACGGCGGCATCCCCATCGAGCTCTCCGTTGCCCTCGGCGCCACGCTCGGGCCGTTGCAAGCATCGATCGATCGGATCGGTGCGAAGGCGAGCATCACGTTCCCGCCCGGCGGCGGCAACGCCGGCCCGGCGGACGTCGCGCTCGCGTTCAAGCCGCCGACCGGCGTCGGCCTCGGCATCGACGCCGGCATCGTCAAAGGCGGCGGCTTCCTCTCCATCGACGTCGAGCGCGGCGAGTACGCGGGCGTGTTGCAGTTGTCCATCGCGGAGATCGTCACCGTCACGGCGATCGGGTTGATCACGACGAAGAATCCGGACGGCTCCAGCGGCTTCTCGCTGCTGGTGATCATCACCGCGGAGTTCGGCGCGGGCATTCAGCTCGGCTTCGGCTTCGTCCTGCTCGGCGTCGGCGGATTGCTCGGCCTGAACCGCACCGTCAAGCTCACGCCACTCACGGACGGCGTGAAGACCGGCGCCATCGACAACATCCTTTTTCCCCACGACGTCATCGCCAATGCCGCGCGCATCATCAGCGATCTGCGCAGCTGGTTCCCGCCGCAGCAGGGAACGTTTCTCATCGGGCCGATGGCGAAGTTCGGTTGGGGAACGCCGGCGCTGGTCACCGCTTCCTTCGGCATCATCATCGAGATCCCGCCGGGCAACATCATCATCCTCGGCGTCCTGCGCGTCGCGCTGCCGACGCAGGACGAGGCGCTGATCCGCATCCAGGTCGCGTTCATCGGCGCGATCGAGTTCGACAAGAAGCGGCTCTGGTTCTTCGCGTCGCTGTTCGACTCGCGCATCCTCTTCCTCACCATCGAGGGAGACTTCGGCCTCCTGATCGCGTGGGGAGACGACGCGAACTTCGTGCTCAGCGTCGGCGGCTTCCATCCCAGCTTCCAACCGCCGCCGTTGCCCTTCCCCGCGCCGCGGCGCATCGCGGTGAGCCTCATCGACACCGACTTCGCGCGGGTGCGCATCGAAGGCTACTTCGCCGTCACCTCCAACACCGTGCAGTTCGGCGCCGCGGTGGAGATCTTCTTCGGCTTCGACGCCTTCAACATCCGCGGCCATCTCGCCTTCGACGCGCTGTTCCAGTTCTCGCCGTTCCATTTCATCATCAGCATCTCCGCCTCGTTCTCCCTCACCGCGTTCGGCGTCGGGCTGCTCAGCGTGCGCGTGCAAGGCTCGCTCTCCGGACCGGCGCCGTGGGAGGCGAAAGGGACGGGCTCGATCACCATCCTCTTCTTCGACATCTCCGCCGACTTCGACGTCGTCTGGGGCGACGAAGAGGACACGATGCTGCCGCCGATCTCGGTGATGCCGCTGTTCCAGGCGGAGATCGAGAAGGCCGCGAACTGGCGCGCGTTGCCGCCGGCGAGCAACAACCTCCTCGTCTCGCTGCGCAAGCTGCCGGAGAGCGACGCGCTCGTGCTTCATCCCATCGGCTCGTTGCGCATCGCCCAACGCGCGTTGCCGCTGGACATCACGCTCGACAAAGTCGGCAACCAGAAACCGAGCGACGTGAAGCGCCTGCGGCTTTCCGTGGCGGCCGGTCCGTTGGTGAAGAAGAGCGACGCATTCGAGCAGTTCGCTCCGGCGCAGTTCCAGAACTTCAGCGACAGCGACAAGCTCTCCCAGCCGGCGTATGCCGACGAGCATGGCGGCATCGAGCTCACCGCGCCGGGTGGCGACGCGCGCACGAACCGGATGGTCAAGCGCATCGTGCGCTACGAGCAGATCGTCTTCGACACGAACGAACGCGCGACCACGCCCTTCTTCAACCTCGCCGGCGGCCTCTTTGCCCACTTCCTCGGCGGCGCCGCCATCGCAAAGTCTGCCCTGTCGCAGGCGCGCAAGGACAAACTCGATCCGTTCGAGGAGAAGGTCGAAGTCAGCAGCGAGACGTACACCGTCGCTTTCCAGGCCGACAACCGCGCCTTCACGGCCGAGGCGGGGGAGTTTCGGAGTGAGGCGAGCGCTCGGGAGTTCCTGCGGCAGCGCATCGATGAGGATCCGAATCTCGCCGACGCGCTGCATGTGATTCCGAGTTTCGAGAGGGCGGCATGAGCGACGCGATCGGCACTTACTCGTTCCTCCCCTGGCTGCGGCAGGGAATCGCGAACCAGATCACGGCCGGCGCGGTCGAAGGCGGCCGCGCCTTGATGTCCGTGCAGGTGCAGTTGCATGGCGATGCCGCCGAAGGTGGGGCGGATGCGAACGGCGTGGTGAACCGGACCGTTGCGCTCTACGGGCCGGGCGACATCGTCGGCGTCGATGGCCGCTCCGTCTTCCGCACGGAGCCGATGCACTGGACCACGAACTTCGAACCGAACTACTTCGCGGGCATCGATTTCTACGATGAAGACCTGCCGTGGCGTTACACGCCTGCGCCGCCCGATGGAAACGGACGCATCCAGCCCTGGCTTGCGCTGATCGTGCTCGAGGAGCGTGAGACGAATCCCGAGTTTGCGGAAGGAAAGGACGTTCGGGACAAGCCGCTGCCGTACATCGAAGTTGCGGACCGCACGCTGTTTCCGCCGGCCGACCAGCTCTGGGCGTGGGCGCACGTGCATGTCAATCGTAGCCTCGCCGCGAGCGCGAGCGAGTTCGTTTCGACTGATTCGAATGCGATCGTCGGCCGGCTGCAGGCCGTGCTCGCGGAGAATCCCGACCTCGCGTACTCGCGGCTGATGTGTCCCCGCAAGCTGGCGGCGAACAAGGCGTATCACGCGTTTCTCGTTCCCGCGTTCGAGAGCGGCCGGCGCGCGGGATTGAATCTCGATCCGTTCGCCGACCCGGCCTTGCCGGCAATCACCACCTCGGCCTGGGCGGACTACGCCGGCCGGCCGGAGCCGACGCGCTATCCCGTCTATTACCGCTGGTACTTCCGCACCGGCGGCGAGGGCGACTTCGAGTCGCTCGTCCGCCTGTTGCAGCCGCAGCTGCCCGATCACCGCGTCGGACGGCGGCCCATCGACGTGCAGCATCCCGGCCTCAACGTCCGCGGCGTCCAGGAAGGCCGTCCCGACCTTGGCGGCATCCTCCAACTCGGTGGCGCGCTGAAGGTGCCGGACGCCGATTTCACCGATCCGGCCGAGCTGGCCGAGGTGAAGAAGTACGAGGAGTGGGCAACGCCTTATCCGCAGCCGATCCAGCAGGATCTGGCGAAGGTGGTGAACCTCGCGGACGACTACGCCGCGCTCGCCGCCGACGCTGCGAACGGCAATGCCGGCATCCTCGATCCCGAGGATCCGACGCGCGCCGATGCCGATCCGGTGATCACGCCGCCGCTTTACGGCATGTGGCACGGACTCACGAAACGGCTGCTGAAGAATCGCGACGGGAGCGATGCGCCGAACGCGACGAACTGGGTGCACGAGCTGAACCTCGATCCGCGCTTCCGAGTCGCGGCCGGCCTCGGCACGAAAGTCGTGCAGGACCAGCAGGAGAAGTACATGGAGGCGGCGTGGGAGCAGCTCGGGCGCGTGCTCGAGGCGAACCGGCGCATCCGTCATGGCCACCTTGCGCTCGCCGCTTCTTCGATGTGGTACGAGCGGCATCTGCGGCCCCAGGCAGCGGTGGATCGCGAGAAATCGCTGATGGTCGTGGCGCCGCTGAACAAACGCGTCATGTTCGACGGCGAGACCGTGCATCAGAAGATCGCGTCGTCGCCGCTGCAGCCTTCGATCACGTCGCCGACGTTTCGCCGCGTCGTGCGTCCGCGCGCTCGGTTGCGCCGTCGCCTGCAGCTTTCGGAGAACGTGCCGTTCGGCATCCTCCTCGACCGCGTGAACAAGGGCGAAGTCAGCGCCGCGCCGCCGCGCATCGCGCCGCCCGGCGCGCAGAAGATCGACGACTTCTCGAAAGCGATCGGCAAGCCGTTGCCGGGCGACGACATCGACAAGATTCCTCCCTCGCCCGACTTCGTCATCACCGACGTCGGCTCGAAATTCCTCCCGAAGCAGGGCGGCGAGGACAGTTTCGAGGCGACTCGCTACAAAGGCGGATTGCGGGAT
>JAFAVZ010000247.1 GCA_019242175.1 Acidobacteriota bacterium | reverse complement strand
GCGATCCGCTGCATCAACCAGGGCTGCCCTGCGATCGTGCTTCAATCGATCACCCACTTCGGCGGCCGCAAAGCCATGGACATCGAAGGCCTCGGCGAGCAAACCGTGAGCGCGCTGCTCGCCGCCGGACTCGTGACCGACTACGCGTCGATCTACGAGCTGACGATCGAGCAGGTCGCGCAACTGGAGCGCAAGGGCGAGAAGTCGGCGAAGAAGCTGATCGAGGAGATCGAGAAGTCGAAGACGAAGGAGCTGGGGCGATTGATCTTCGCGCTCGGCATCCGCTTCGTCGGGGAACGCGCGGCGAAGCTGCTGGCGGAACGCTTCCGCACGATCGACGCGCTGATGAATGCGACGACGGAGGAGCTCGTGGAGGTGGCGGAGATCGGCCCGGTCGTGGCCGACGCCGTGACGTTTCACTTCAGCGTGCCGGCGAACCGCGAGCGCATCGAGAAGATGCAGCGCCTAGGCCTCGCCCCGACGCACATCGCCGCGGCGACCGGCGATCGTTTGAAGGGAAAGACCGTCGTCGTGACCGGCACGCTGCAACGCCATTCGCGCGAAGACATCCACAAGCTCATCGAGCGCGAAGGCGGCAAGGCCGGGAGCTCGGTGTCGTCGAAGACGAGCTATCTCGTCGCCGGCGAGGCGGCGGGGTCGAAGCTGGAGAAGGCGCGGGAGCTGAAGGTGGAAGTGCTGACCGAGGACGAGTTCCTGGCGCTCATCGGGATGTAGGTCGTTGTCATCCTGAGCCCCGAAGAGGGCGAAGGATCTCCCGGCCTGGACGCGGATCGCCCGCATCAGGAGATCCTTCGCCGTCTTCGCGGCTCAGGATGACAAAGGTACGGATCCTTCGCCGTCTTCGCGGCTCAGGATGACAAAGGTACGGATCCTTCGCCGTCTTCGCGGCTCGGGATGACAAAGGTAGGGATCTTCGCCGTCTGCGCGGCTCGGGATGACAAAGGTAGAGATCCTTCGCCGTCTTCGCGGCTCAGGATGACAAAGGTAGGGATCCTTCGCCGTCTTCGCGGCTCAGGATGACACGCGACCTACACACCCGCGATACGATCGCGGCGTGTATCCGATCATCAGCCCCTCCGCGATTCCCGCCGATGCCGTCCTTCTCGATGCCCGCCCGCCCGACGCCTACGCGGCCGGACATCTGCGCGGCGCGCGCAATGCCGACGTCGACCGCCAGCTGAGCAGCGCGCGCGATGCGGGCGCCGATCCGCGCAACGGCGGGCGGCATCCGCTGCCGCCGATCGAACGGTTCGGCGCGCAGCTCGGCGCGTGGGGCATCGCGCCTTCGACGACCGTCGTGGTCTACGACGATCAGGCCGGCGCGAACGCCGCCGCGCGTGCGTGGTGGATGCTGCGCGCCGCCGGCCATGAGAACGTCGTCGTGCTCGATGGCGGCTATCAGGCTGCAGTCGCCGCGGGCATGGAGGTCACGACCGACGTGCCCGAAGTCGCGGCGCTTCCTCCGTATCCCGTGACCGAGTGGCAACGCGGAACCGTTTCGCGGGCGGAGGTCGATCAGCTGCGGCTTGCCGAGGATTGGAAGGTGCTCGACGTCCGGAGCGCGCCGCGGTTCCGGGGCGAGACCGAGCCGATCGACCCGATCGCCGGTCATATCGACGGCGCCGTGAACCTGCCATACACCGAGAACCTATCGGACGGGCGGTTCAAGTCGAAAGAGGAATTGCGCGGACAGTACGACCAGCTGCTCGGCGACGTGAAGCCCGACCACCTCGTGGTGCATTGCGGCTCGGGCGTCACCGCTTGCCACACGCTGCTCGCGCTCGAGGCGGCGGGCATCGAGGGCGCGAAGTTGTACGTGGGGAGCTGGAGCGAGTGGTGTCGGAACCGGTGAGCGGGCGTCTCGCCCGCCGGCCGTGGCACGTCCCGTGCCGCGGCTACGTGCATCCGTGCGGCCGGTAGCCGCCGGGCGGGACGCCCGTCGGCCTGCGGGCGGGACGCCCGCTCACCGCCAGGCCAGAACGTCTACGTTCGCACGCGCGCGCAGCTGCGTCGTCCACTTCTCGATCTCGCTCTGCAGGCGCGACGACTTCAGCGCGGCGCGGATCTCCTCCCGTACTTCGCCGAGGGGCTGGACGGCGAGGCCGCGTTCGCGGCGTTGTTGGGACCAGGGGCCGTTGTAGTAGTCCTCGATCTCCTCGGTCGAAACGAAGATCAGCGGCGAGAAGCGTTCCTGGATGTAAGCCTCGACCTGGAGCTGGCGTTTGACCAACGCGCGCACTTCGTCGGGCATCAGCTCGGCGCGGCGCATCGCGGCGTCGAAGTCGGCGGGGGAGGCGAAGCGTCCCTCGATCTCCTTCAGCCGCGCCTCGATCTGGTCGCGAGTGATGTCCTGCGCGCCGAAGCGTTCCACGTCGCGAAAGCGCAGCGCCTGGGCGATGAGCGCGTCGAGCACCGACCGGCGGTAGTCGTCCTCATCGGCATTCTTCGGCCGAGGGAAGAAACGGAGCTCGGCCATCTGGCCGACTTCGCTGACGGCGAGGATCTGACGATCGATCACCGCGGCCACGCGGTCCACGGTCGCGGCCGCCAGAGGGGAGGCGAGTGCGACTACGAGGAGCAGAAAAGCCGTCCGGACGGCTGTGCGTTCAGAAATCATGTGCCCGCAACCTTCGTTCACCTTGACACCATCGGACCCAAGTTCCTACAGTGGGCCCACGCTGGCACTCGCAACTGCTGAGTGCTGAACGAGATCCATGAAGCTCGACCTCCACGACACCAGGCTCGACGGCCGCGCCCGGGAAGTGCTGCGGGAGATCATCCTGCAGCATATCGCGAGCGGCGAAGCCATCAGCAGCCGTACTCTCTCCAAGTCGGGACAGTTCCAGCTTTCGCCGGCCAGCCTCCGCAACGTCATGGCCGACCTCGAAGACCTCGGCTATCTCGCCCAGCCCCACACGTCCGCAGGACGCGTGCCGACCGACCGCGGCTATCGCTTCTTCATCG
>JAFAVZ010000668.1 GCA_019242175.1 Acidobacteriota bacterium | reverse complement strand
ATCACCTCCGACTCCGACAACGGCGGGGAGCTGGATCTGTTTCTGTCGTCGATGGCCGGCCCGGGAGAGATCCTGCATCGCGCCGCGCGGGTCTTCGACTTCGGCTGCTAGTGGCCTGTATTGGGCGAATTGGGACCACCTGGCTTGGTCTCGACGTCGTGAGCTTCGTTGCGCCTCCTCAGCATCGTCCCCGCTATGCCTGCGTCGGCGCGCCTCGCTCACGGCGCCGATCCCGGCGCGCCATCTGGTCCACTCCAGCCGATACAGGCCACTAGGCGAGCCAATCCGCGAGGGCGGCCATGTTCGCGAGCTCGCGTCCGGGGATGCCGCCCGGCAACGCGGTCTCGCGTTTGCGGTTGATCCACGCATTCGGGATGTTCAACGTGTTCGTCGGAACGATGTCGTGGAAGTTGCTCTGCGCGGCGTGCAGCCAACGCGCGTCGCCGATCTTCTCGCGCGCGGCGAGGAAGTGCCCGGGCGCCGGCTTGTAGCTGCCGACCTGTTGCGCGGTGATCGCGAACGTGAAGTCGACGGTGAAGTGCTCGCGCGTTTCGGCGAGGAGGTCGTCGTCGACGTTGGAAAGGATGCCGAGGCGGTAGCCGGCATTGGCGAGGCGCTCGAGCGCTTCGTTCGTGTCGGCGAACGGCTGCCACTGCGGCAGGCTCTCGGCGAGAAACGCGCCGTCGGTTTCTCGCCCGAACGCCTTCGCCATGCGCGCTGCGGTTTCGGCGAGGACGTCGCGATAACGGCGATACGTCTCCGCTTCGACGACCGGCTCGATCTGCGCGTGTTTCGCCAGCACCGCATCGCGCTCTTCGCGAAAGCCGGCTCGCGAAAATGCACCCGCGATCCCCGACTCCCAGTCGATCAGCGTGCCGTAACAATCGAAGGTGATGACGTCGAACGGGCGGCTCACGGTCGTCAATGATGGCTGCCCGTGAGCGGCATCACAACATGCCCACTTCGCCCGGTGGTAAATCCTCGCTGCTCGGATACGCCCATGCCCGACGCAGCACCACGCACGCTCCGCACGGTCGAGCGCTACCTGCTCGCTCCTCCTCTCCCCGCGCATTTCGGCGCGGCGCCGGTGTCGCTCTGCGACATCTCGACGAAAGGCGCGCGCTTCAAACACGCGCAGCCGCTGGAGGCCGGGATGAAGTCGCTCCTGCGCGTGCCGGTCGAAGGGCGGCCGGTGTCGGTGGAGGCGCTGGTGATCTGGACGCAGGCGGACGACGACGGCTACACGTCCGGCGTCCGCACGTACGGCGCAGCGGAGGTGATCGAGCCGCTGCTTGCCGATCTGCATGCGTCGAAACGCTCCGCGCGCATCGAGGAGCTTCGCTCGACGGACCGCTTCTACATCGCGCCGTTCCTCGCCGGCGTCTTCGGCGATCGCCCCGTCGCGATTGCCGACCTCTCCGCGCGCGGCGCGCGCATCGAATGCCCCGATCCGTTCGCGACCGGGGAGACGAGCGAGCTGCACTTCCGCGTGCCCGGCAGCGATCTCGAAGTGCTCGTGACCGGTCAGGTCGCGTGGAGCGCCGGCGGCAAGGCCGGGCTGTTCATCAACGAGAAGCCGGAGCTGCTGCGCCTCGCGATCGGGCAGCTTTGCGAGACGAACCGCGCCGCGCTCGACCTGAAGTCGCTGCGCCTCAAGCTGCGCATCCTCCGCGCCCGCGCACGCCAGCTCGCGCCGTCTTTCCACGCCGCGAACCCCGACATGCCCGCCGAACAGTTCCTGCTGATCCACGGCGTACGCGAGGAACTGCGCCTGAACCCCGAGGAGGCGCTGCACTGGTACCGCCGGGCGCGGCTCGTGATCAACGACCCCGCGACCCGCGCCGCCGCCCCCTCGATCGCCGACCATCCCGACGCGCTCGCAGTCTGGGAGTACCTCGACCGCAGCGTCGACCCGGCCGTCGTGGGCCGCGCTTTCGCGCTGCCGTCGGCCTAACCGAGGGTGGGGAAGCCGAAGGCGCGGGCGGCGTCGGCGAGCTCGTGATCGTGGGTGGCGAAGTAAATCGTCTCGGCCGAGGTCGCACGATATTGGAGAGCCGTCGCGAGGTGGAGAGCGTCGAGAGTGCCGAGGGGCACGTCGATGCCGTGCGCGGCGCGTTCCAGGATGTCGTCAGACAACCGCAGCATCGTGACGTTTGCCAGAAGGAGCGCCGCCGATCGCTCGGCAGTATCGATGCTGACTCGCTTCCTCGGGCGAAGGATGCGATGGCGTTGCAGCGTCCGCATGCATTCGATACGAGCCAGAACGCTGCTGACGCCGACTTGAATGAAGCTCCACTCTGCCAGCGACTCTGGTTCTTCGAACACCAGGCGCAGCATCACCGAGCTGTCGACGTACGCGATCACCGCTTCCGCCGGTCTTCCATCAG
Source organism: Acidobacteriota bacterium (assembly GCA_019242175.1). GTDB lineage: Bacteria > Acidobacteriota > Thermoanaerobaculia > Gp7-AA8 > Gp7-AA8 > JAFAVZ01. The sequence goes on along the minus strand of JAFAVZ010000668.1, from coordinate 848 downwards.
CAGGTCGAGAGGATCGAAGTCGATCGGCTCCGGCAGCGGGATGGGTCGATAGTCCCCCAACCGCGGGATCGGCTTCGCTGGCGCTTCCGGCGGATCGATCGTCGCTACCTTCTTCTCGCCCGAGTACACGTCCACCGCGTTCCCCTGTTCCACCTGCGCGAGCACGTCGTCGAGCCGTTCCCGCAGCTCCTCCACCGTCACCTTCATTCCCCCACTCTCCCTCGGTCGGATTCGCTTGTCAAAGCCTCTACGTTGCGTAGCATGCCGGCGAGTTTCGTCCGTTTGATCGCGCTCTTGCGGAACAGCGTCGAGAAGTCGGCCTGGGAGAAGCGCAACAGGTCCGACACGGGCGTCGCGGAGTACTCGGGGCGGGCGGCGAATGCGGGGTGGGTAGGAGGGGCGGGAGGGCGGTTCCAGGGGCACACTTCCTGGCAGATGTCACAGCCAAAAACGTGGTCGTGCGTCGGGATCTCGAGATCGCCGCGGTGCTCGATCGTCGCGTAGCTGATGCAGCGGTGCGAGTCGAGCGTCCGATCCGGCAGGATGGCGTTCGTCGGGCAGGCGTCCAGACAGCGCGTGCAGGTGCCGCACCGGTCCGCGGCAAGCGATGCGCCGAGGTCGTTTTCGAGCGACGTGAGCAGCGTGCCGATGAACGTGTACGAGCCGTGCTGCTGGTCGATCAGCATCCCGTTCTTCGCGATCCAGCCGAGGCCCGCCTGCGCGGCGAGGGAGCGATCGGAGAGCGGGCCGGTATCGACGTAACGCCACGTGCGAATGCCGGGCGCCGCGGCGGCGAGCGCGGTTTCGAAGTCGCGCAGGATGCGATCGAGGACGTCGTGATAGTCGTC
>JAFAVZ010000594.1 GCA_019242175.1 Acidobacteriota bacterium | reverse complement strand
GAGCGACGGCTCCTCTTGCGCTTTTTCGAGCGCCTGGCGCAGGCCGGCGGCGCTTTCGATCTCGAGCGTAAAGATGCCGTCGCCGTCGTCGAAGAGACGCACCGGCGACGGCTCCGCCATTTGCGAGAGGCTGATGGGCATGCGGCCCGCGGCCGTCGCCGGCATGGCGACGCCCGGCATGGCGAGGGCGATCGCCGACGGCTTCTTCCGCTCCGCGGGCATCTGCACCGCGATCTCGCGGCGCGCGGGAGCCATCGGCGCTTCGATGACTTCGGTCGTCTGCCACAAGGTGATGCCGCGCATCTGCACGCAGACGTTGCCGGCTTCGTCGCAAAGGTCGACGCTCGCGGACGAGTGGCGCCGCACGGTCATGTCCGGCGTACACGGCGCCAGAATCCGGAGCGATGCGAGCGCGGCGAGCGAGCCGACGCGGTCGATCGCCGCAGGATGCAGCACGTAGTCGGCCGACGCTTGCGCGCTGGCCGGCCGGTCGGAAGGAGCCCAGGTTCCGCGGCCCTGGCTCAGCACGACGTCCTGCGTGTAGATCTCGTACTCGACGTCGTCTGCGGTGCCGGGCGCGAGGGCGATGTGGACGAGCGCCGCGTTCGGCGCGTTCTGCTCGCCCCACACGACGTCCTTCAGCTCCAGCGCCATCGAGGCATCGGCCGCCGGGAACGCGCGTTCGATCGCCGCTCGCGCCATTTCCAGATGCGCGGCCGGCGAAAACTCGCCGTCGATCTGCGTGCTGTAACGCTGCTCGTGGAGGTCGGACGTGTTCGCGTGCAGCAACGGATGCAGCACCGCCGGCGCTGATGCCGCGGCGCGAGCCATCGCTTGGCCGAAGCTCGTCTCGATGGCGAAGCGCTCGCGCGCGAACGGATACGTTGGCAGGCTGACACGCTTGCGAGCGGCGCCGGCGTGCAGTTTGTGCCAGTCGAGATCGAGGCCTTTGATCCAGAGATCGAGCAGCATCTCCAGGCGTCCCTGCTCGATCCACTTCGCGACCGCCGTCTGGAACGCCTCGTCGGCGGCCAGCGTGCTGAGGAGCTCGTCGCGCTTCTGGGCCCGCCCGCGATGCGCAGGCTTTTCGCCGTTCAGGAAAGCATGGAGCTGCTCCGCCAGCTCCGCGGTGGAGCCGACGATGAAAGCCAGGCGCTCGTCCATCGCCTCGCGTCCGACTTGCAACGTATACGCAATGTCCGCGAGGTCGGCGTCCGCAATGTTCGCCGCGAGGAGCTGCTCGGCCTGTTCGCGCAAGCGTTCTGGGGTGCGCGCCGACAGCAGGATCGCCTGCCGCGCCGTGGTCGCCGTCGTCGTGCGGTTGCCGACGTACTCCTGCAGCACGATGTGCGCGTTCGAGCCGCCGAAGCCGAAGGAGCTGACGCCCGCGCGGCGCGGCGCATCGCCGCCCCATTCCGCCTTTTCCTGCACGACGTAGAACGGGCTGCCTTCGAGGTGAATGTAGGGGTTGATGCTCTCGCAATGGAGCGTCGGCGCGAGCGTCCGATGCTTCATCTGCAGCAGGACCTTGATCACGCCGGCGATGCCCGCCGCCAGTTCCAGATGGCCGATGTTCGACTTCACCGAACCGAGGCCGCAGTGCCCTTCCGCATCGGAGAAAGCCGCCTTCAGACCTTCGACTTCGATCGGATCGCCGAGCGCGGTGCCGGTGCCGTGGGCCTCGATGTAGCTCACCGTCGACGGATCGACGCCCGCTTCCTTGTACGCGCGTTTCAGCAACGCGGCCTGGGCCTGCGGGTTGGGCGACGTCAACGTGTTCGCGCGGCCGCCGTGATTTTCGGCGCTGCCGAGGATGACGCCGTAGATGTGATCGCCCGCGGCTTCGGCGGCGCTCAGTGGCTTGAGCAGCAGCGCGGCGACGCCTTCGCTGCGCACGTAGCCGTTCGCGTTCGCGGAGAACGTCTTGCAGCGCCCGTCTTCGCTCAGCATCCCGGCCTTCGTGAAGCTGATGTGGAGGTCGGGCGTGAGGATCGTGTTCACGCCGCCGACGATCGCCATCTCGCATTCGCCGCTGCGCATCGCCGCGACGGCGCGATGGATGGCCACGAGCGAGCTGGAACATGCGGTCTCGATCGGATCGCTCGGCCCATGCAGGTCGAGGTAGTAGCTCATCCGGTTCGGACCGACCGACGCCACGTTGCCGGTCGACACGTACGCGTCGATGTTCGTCGCCGAGCGCGCGATCACGCGCCCGTAATCGGACACGCCCGTGGCGAAGAAGATGGCCGTGTTGCTGCCGGAGAGCTGCGACGGCGAATAGCCGGCGTCTTCGATCGCCTTCCAGACGTACATCATCAGGAGCCGCTGTTGCGGATCCATCAAGGTCGCCTCGCGGGGCGAGATGTTGAAGAACTGCGGGTCGAAGTCATAGACGCCGTCCATGAATCCGCCCCACTTGATGTTCGTCTTGTTGTCGTCCGCGAGATCGCCGTAGACCGTGCGCCAATCCCAACGATCGGCCGGCACTTCGCCGATGCAATCGCGTCCGTTGGCCAGGTTCTCCCACAGCTCGTTCACGTCGTTGGCCA
>JAFAVZ010000524.1 GCA_019242175.1 Acidobacteriota bacterium | reverse complement strand
CAAGGTCGGCGTCTGGTCGAAGACGGACAGCGTGAGCCAGTTCGACGACTACACCGTCACCGCCGCCGCAGCGCCCACAGCGCGATGATCAGCAGAGGCCAGACGAAGTAGAAGATCGCCGCCGCGCCGCGTGGCGCGGCGTGGAGGGGATGCCCCGGATACGCCGACTCGCCGCGTGCGGGCGGCGTCATCCGGGCCAGCGTCTCGAGCTCGTCCAGCACGATCTCCTCGGTCGTCGAGCGGCTGGAGACTTTTCTCGGGCCGATGCGATAGACGATCGTGCCGTACTGGTCGTCGTTCTCGAAAAGCGCGGAGCGGCCGGCGTAGGGATACTCGACGCGCAGGTCGCGCAGCGTACGGCGCAGCTTCGTCAGCACGCCGCGTTCGTATTCGCTGGCGCGCGGATCCTCCGCCGCAAGCTGCACGCGGATCGTGACCGGCTCCGCGATCGAGCGCAGCAGCCGCTCGTCCGCCGCCGAAAACGAATTCCGCCGATCTTCGGACACGTCGAGGCTGCGGTCGCTGCGCATGGCGAGCAGCGCCGTCGCGACGAGGATCGCGATTGCCACGCGCACGATCCGCGTCGTCGCACTCGTGCGCAGATCGAGAAACGCCGCGGCGATGAAGAGCAGCAGCGCCGACGCGCCGAGCGCGGCGATCCCGACCGGTGCGCCGAGGAGTCCGCGCTCGAACTGGCGGAGCATCGCGGCGGGCGTGTAGCGCGCGAGCGCCGCGATCCAGTCGCCGCGCCCCGTCGCGAAGAAATCGAGCGCCCACGTTCCGATCGTGAACGACAGCACGGCAATCCCTGCGCTGGCTGCACTCTCCAGAATCGCGGCCGCGGCGATGGCCAGGCTGCACGTCAACACGTAGCGCAGCGTATGTCCGAGCAGGAGGTTGGCGGTCTCGGGGAGGGCGAGATGGCCGCCGTACGCGCGCCAGAGCAACAGCGCGCAGACGGCCGGAACGAGACAGGCGAGCCAGCCGAGGAGGAGCGCGAGGAGTTTGGAGGTGAGCTTCGCGGCGAACGTGACCGGCGACTGGAGGAGCAGCGCAAGCGCGCCGGAGGATTTCTCCGACGACACGAGGCGGATGGCGACGAACGGAACGAGAAACGTGATCAAGAGGTCGTAGGCGCCGAGCGTCGGCACGAGCATCCCGTCGAGCGGCGAGAGGCTGGAGGACAGTGCGGCGACACCGCCGCCACCGCCGCTCGCCTCCGCGTAGGCCCGCACGGCCGCGGCGAAGCTGATGCCGACCAGCGGCCCGGCGACGAGAAGCAGCAGCAGGAACGCCGTCGAGCCGAAAAGCTCGCGAACGTCCATCGCCAGCAATCGCCGCGCGCTACGGAAGGGCAAGGAAGACCTCTTCCAACGTCGCGTTCGGAATGCCGGCGCGAGCGCGCAGCTGCGCGAGATCGCCCTCCGCGATGGCGCGGCCGTTGTCGAGCAGGAGGAACCGGTCGCAAACCCGCGCCGCATCGGTGAGCTGATGAATCGACAGCACGAGCGTGCGCCCTGCCGCGGCGCGCATACGGAGGAGCTCCATCGCGCCGCGCGTCTGCCGGAAATCGAGGCCGTCGAACGGCTCGTCGAGGAGCAGCAGTGGCTGGGATGTGCCGAGGGCCAGCGCGAGCGCGAGGCGTTTCGCTTCGCCTTTGGAGAGCGAGCCGGCGCGTTGCGCCAGGAGCGGAACGAGCTGCAGCGCCTCGATCGCCTCGTCGTCGCGGTCGCGACCGAAGAGACCGGCGAAGAAGTCGAGACACCATGCGACGCGTTGCTCCCGCCACGGACGGATTCCGTCCGGCAGATAGAACAGCGCGTCGCTGCGGACTGGCGACGCGCGCTCCTCGAGGAGCACGCGGCCGCGAGCGTCGGGGAGGAAGCCCGCGATCGCCGCGAAGAGCGTCGTCTTGCCGGCGCCGTTCGGGCCGATCACGCCGACGATCTCGCCCCGCTGCGCAGTGAACGAGACGCCGTCGAGCAGCGCGCGTCCGCCGCGCCGCACCGACATCCCTTCGATGCGCAGCAACGGCGTCATCGCGCCGCGAAGGCCGGCGGAATGGGGTGCGCGGCGTCTTCCGGCTGCGACACGAGCGACTGCACCTTCCACTCGTTCCCGATGCGCACCAGCTCGAAGCTGTTGACTCCCCGCGCGCTGGCCTTGTCCTGATTCGCCGCGTCGCGCGCCTCGTACGTGCTCCACACGTGGGCGATGTTGCCGTAGCGCAGCACGCGCGTCGCCACCGGTCGCCGGAAGGACGCAGCCGCGTTGTACTTCGGCGTCCAGACCGTCACGAACTCCTTCGGCGTCTGCGAGGCGACGGCGCCGTCGGAGGCGGTGCTCACGATCCGCGCGTCGGGCGCGAAGAGCGCCTCGAAGCGATCCCAGTCGCGCCGTCCCGCCGGCCCGGAGAGCACGTTGTAGACGGCGAGCACGGTGGCGGTGATCTGGAACTCCTCGCCTTCGGCGGCGGCGATGCGGGGCGGGGCATCCGAGGAGTCGGTCGCGCACGCGCTGAGCGTCGCCCCGACGAGCAGCGCGGTGAGAAGGAGGGCGGTCGCTTTCATGGTGGCGAGTATAGCGACCGATCGCGGATTCGCTGATCGCCCAATCCCTCCCGCCACTTCACATCGAATTTACATGGGTCGCGGCCGCCCTTCACACGCGCCCGGGAGAATCGCCCGGACTATGAAGACGACACGCATTCTCCTAGCGACAGCTCTCCTCGCAATCGCCGCGTGCAAGCCCTCCGAGACGACGCAGTCGACCTCGACCGGCACGAGCGCGGGCTCGGACGCAGGCTCCGCGATCGTCATCAACGGCGCCGGTGCCACTTTCCCCTATCCCATCTACTCCAAGTGGTTCGACGCCTACTCGCAGGCGCATCCGAACGTGAAGGTCAACTACCAGTCGATCGGCTCCGGCGGGGGCATCAAGCAGCTCACCGCCGGCACGGTCTTCTTCGGCGCCTCGGACGCGCCGATGAACGAGGAGCAGCTCAAGGCCGCTCCCGGCCCGGTGCTCCATCTCCCGACCGTCCTCGGCGCGGTCGTCCCCATCTACAACGTCCCGGGCGTGAATGACCCGATCCGTTTCACCGGCGCGATCCTCGCCGACATCTACCTCGGCAAGATCACGAAGTGGAACGACGCCGCGATCGCCAAGGCGAACCCGGGCGCGAAGCTGCCTGCCACCGACATCGCCGTGGTGCACCGTTCCGACGGCTCGGGCACGAGCTTCATCTTCTGCGACTTCCTCTCGAAGGTCTCGCCGGAGTTCCAGACGAAGGTAGGCGCCTCCACCTCGGTCAACTGGCCGACGGGAGTGGGCGCGAAGGGCAACGAGGGCGTCTCCGGCCTCGTGCGCCAAACGCCCGGCGCAGTCGGTTACGTCGAGCTGATCTACGCGACGCAGAACAACATCTCCTTCGGCCCGGTGCAGAACGCCGCGGGCGAGTTCGTCACCGCGTCGCTCGACGCCGTGACCGCCGCCGCCTCCGGCGCCGCCGCGAACATGCCGGAAGACTTCCGCGTCTCCATCACCAACGCGCCGGGCAAAGACGCCTACCCGATCTCCTCCTTCACCTGGCTCCTCCTCCTCGAGCAGCCGCAGGACAAGGAGCGCGCGAAGATCATGGTCGACTTCGCCAAGTGGGCTCTCACCGAAGGCCAGAAGCTCGCCCCGCAGCTTCACTACGCCCCGCTCCCGCAGCCGGTGATCGACAAGGAAATGGCGGCCCTGGCGAAGGTGCAGATTCAATGATCGCCGCGCGCCCGAGTCAGTTACTGGTTGCTGGTTGCTGGTTGCTAGCGCTTTCCGGCTCGCAACGCACAGCTGCTCTACCAGTAACCAGTAACCAGCAACCAGCAACGGGGCGCACATCATGAAGCGCTCCGACGATCGTTCCTTCCGTATCTTCACGGGCGCCATTGCGGGGCTCGTGTTGCTGCTCGTGATCGGCATCGGCTTCGAGCTCACGCGGCAGTCGTTGCACTCCATCCAGAAGTTCGGGCTCTCGTTCTGGACGGGGAAGACGTGGGATCCGGTGTCGGGCGAGTTCGGCGCGTTGCCCTTCATCTGGGGCACGCTCTACTCCTCGATCATCGCCCTCGTCATCGCCACGCCGATCGCCCTCGGCATCGCGATCTTCATCTCCGAGCTCTCGCCGCGTTGGGCGCGGACGCCGCTCGCGTATCTCACCGAGTTGCTCGCCGCGATTCCCTCCATCGTCTACGGTCTGTGGGGAATCTTCGTCCTCGTCCCGCTCGTACGGAAGGTCGAGCTCTGGACGCCGGACATCCTGAAGAAGATCCCGCTCTTCAAGGGACCGCCTCTCGGCGTCGGCATGCTCAGCGCGGGGCTCATCCTCGCCATCATGGTCATCCCGTTCACCTCCTCGGTGGCGCGCGAGATTCTGAAGAACGTTCCGAGCACGCAACGCGAAGCGGCGTATGCCCTCGGCGCCACGCGTTGGGAAGCGATCCAGGTCGCGATCGGCTATGGGCGCACCGGCATCATCGGCGCGGTCATGCTCGGCTTCGGCCGCGCGCTGGGCGAGACGATGGCCGTCACGATGGTCATCGGCAACAACCCGCAGGTCAGCACCTCGCTCTACGCGCCGCAGTACACGATGGCCGCCGTCATCGCCAACGAGTTCACCGAGGCGGCGGATGAGTTGTACCTGCATGCGCTGATCGAGATCGGCCTCCTGCTCTTCATCATCACGATCGGCGTCAACATGATCTCCCGCCTCCTCATCTGGAGCACGGGACGCTCGAAGGTCAAGGCTGCTGCGCCGCCGCCCGCTCCGGCGAAGACCGTGCTCGAGGAGGCGGCATGAGCGCGAACTCCGTGCGTCGCAAGGCGCTCTCGCGGTTGATGGAGACGCTCTGTCTCATCGCCGTCCTCATCGCCCTGATGCCGCTCGCGTTCATCCTCTTCTACGTCATCAAGGAAGGGGCCGGCGCGCTCAATCTCGACTTCTTCACCCAGATCCCGAAGCCGGTCGGCGAGCCGGGCGGCGGCATGGCCAACGCCATCGTCGGCTCGCTCGTCCTCATCGGCCTCGCCGCGGCCTTCGCGGTTCCGGTCGGCGTGATCTGCGGCGTGCATCTCTCCGAGTATCCGCGGACGAAGTTCTCCTCGATGGTGCGCTTCGCCGCGGACGTGATGAACGGCGTTCCGTCGATCGTCATCGGCATCTTCGCCTACGGGCTGGTCGTGCTTCCGGTGAAGCGCTTCAGCGCCTTCGCCGGCGGCTTCGCCCTCGGTCTGCTGATGCTGCCGGTCGTCGTCCGCACCACCGAGGAACTGCTGCGCCTCGTTCCTTCCGGATTGCGCGAAGGCGCGCTCGCTCTCGGCGCCACGCGCAGCCGGGCCGCGTTCACCGTGATTCTTCCCGCTGCGTTGCCGGGCATCATCACCGGCGTCCTCGTCGCGCTGGCGCGCGTCGCGGGCGAGACGGCGCCGCTGCTCTTCACCGCGTTCAACAACCGCTTCTGGTCGACGAGCCTCGCGCAGCCCATCGCGTCGCTCACCGTCCAGGTCTTCACGTATGCCATTTCCCCTTATGACGACTGGCACCGTCAGGCGTGGGCCGGCGCGTTTCTGCTCGTGATGATCATCCTCAGCCTCTCGATCATCGCGCGCTTCGCCGTCCGCCGTCTGGAGAGGATGAACCGCCCATGACCGTCACGGATGTACAGACGCGCACCGCAGCAAATGCAACGAGTGCCGCCCTCATGACCGACAAAGAAGAAAAGATCCACGTACGCGACTTCGACTTCTACTACGGCGCGTCGAAAACGCTTCACGGCATCAGCCTCGACGTTCCGGCCCAGCAGGTGACGGCGCTCATCGGCCCCTCCGGTTGCGGCAAGTCGACGTTTCTCCGCTCCATCAACCGGAT
>JAFAVZ010000482.1 GCA_019242175.1 Acidobacteriota bacterium | reverse complement strand
AGACGCCGGTCTTCGAGCCGGCGAGATCCGAGACCTTCTGGCCGGAGTCCTCCACCGCCTTCCAGACGTGCTCGAGGAAGAGGCGCTGCTGCGGGTCCATCATCTGCGCCTCGCGCGGGGAGATGCCGAAGAAGAGAGGATCGAATTTGTCGACCTCCTTCATGAAGCCGCCCCACTTCGAGTTCGTCTTGTTCGCGTCCTTGAGCGGATCGCCGAAGTAGTCTTCCCAACGCCAGCGATCGGGCGGGACGACGGTGATGAGGTCCTTGCCGCTGCTGAGGTTTGCCCAGTACTCCTCGAGGTCTTTCGACTGGGGCATCACGCCGCTCATGCCGACGATCGCGATCGGCTGGTTGATGAAGCGCAGCGCCGGATCGAGGCTGCTGCCGGACACCGCGATCGCGGGCCGCTCGACCGTTTCGATCGGCGCGGAGCTCCAGCCTTTCCGGATCTCGAACGTGACGGCGTCGGCGCGCTCGGTGGTTGCTGCGGCCGTTGTCGGTGCGGCGGAAGGCGCGGCGCCGGTGCCGCGATAGAAGCGCTGCAGGTGATCGGCGCGCTCTTCGGAGAGATGGCGGGAGATCTCTTCGAGCGAGGGATAGTCGAAGAAGAGGATCGGCGTGACGTCGAGCTCGAAGCGCTCGTTCATCGCATTCGCGAACGTCGCGAGGCCGATGGAGTCGAAGCCGAGGTCGAGGAGGACTTTGTCGGTGGCGACTTCGCTGCGCTCCAGCTTCAGGAACTGCATGACGATGCCCGCGAGCTCGTCCTGCAGCCACTTGCGCAGGCCGCCGTCGTTCGTTGCCGTGGATGCTGTTGCCGTCGCGGCCGGAGCCGCTGCGGGTGCGGGCTTCTTCTTCTCGCCCCAGGCGAGGTCGAGCTTCTCGCGGATGCCTTCCATCACGACGAAGCGGGAGCGGTTGGAGCCGAGACCGCGCAGGAACGCGTCGATGCCGGTGGCGATGCTCAGCGGCTTCATGCCGAGCGTCTTCTTCATCGCCAGTTCCGTCTGCTCGTCCGGACGCATGCCGCCGTCGGCCCATAGCGCCCAGTTGATGCTGAGCGACTTGCCGGAGCGCTCGCCCGCGGCGCGCTGGCGCTCGCGGTTCGCGACGAACGAGTCCATGAACGCGTTCGCGAAGCTGTAGTCGGACTGGCCGGGGTTGCCGGTGACGGCGGCGAGCGAGGAGAACGTCACGAAGAAGTCGAGGCGGTCTTCCTTCGTCAGCTCGTCGAGGTGCAGCGTTCCATCGACCTTCGGCGCGAGTACGGCGCGCAGCTCGTCGGTCGTCTTGTTGCGGATGTAGGCGTCGCGGACGAGGCCCGCGGCGTGGATCACGCCGTGGAGCGCGCCGAAACGGGAGCGCGTCTCGGCGATCGCCTTCTCGACGTCTTCCCGTTTGGAGATGTCGCCCGCGACGTAGAGCACTTCCGCCCCCGCGGCGCGCAGCTCGTCGAGCTTCGCTTCGCGTTCGCCGGAAAGGCTGGAGCGTCCCATCAGGACGAGCTTCGCCTTTGACTGCTTCGCCAGCATGTGGGCGAAGACGAGGCCGAGGCCGCCGGCGCCGCCGGTGATGAGGATTACGCCGTTCTCGCGGAGGCCGGCGAAGTCGCCGCCCGCTTCCAGTTCCACGACTTTCATCCGGCGAACGTGGCGTCCGTCGGCGTCGTAGCGCACGACGTTCGCGTCCTGCATGCGTGCGCACTGCTCGGCGCGGATCGCATCGAGCGCGTCGATGCCGCGCACCTGCACGTGTTTGCAGAGCAGCTTCGAATACTCGCCCCGCAGCGTGTTCACGAAGCCGGCGATCGCCTCGCTTTGGGGGAGACCGTCGCGGTCGAGGTAGAGGAGTTGGACCTTCCCTTCCAGCTTCGCCTGGGTCAGCGTCTGGCAGAGATAGAGGAACGAGGTGAGGCTGCGTTCGGCGTCGGCGGCGGGCCAGGCGAAGACGACGTCGTCGACGTTCGCATCGGCGACGGCCTCGAACAGGCGCGCGAAGTCGTCCTTGTTCGCGGGATCGAGCTCCCACGACTGGTCGTCGAGCGCGCGGAGCTCCGTGCCCGGACGCACGAGGAGCACCCGCGCGGACGGCGCGCGCAGACGGTAAGCCTCGCGCAACGTATCGTCGGTATCGAACAGCAGCACGGCCTGCGGCTCGTGGCGGCTCACGTCGTCGGCGGCGAGCGGCGCACGCTCGAAGTCGTCGGCGTAGTGGAGGCGCTGGAAACCTTCCGCATCCGCATCCTCTTTCTTGCTGTGGACGTCGAGGAGCGGCACGCCCGTGGACTCGCGGATGCGGACGAGCACGCGGCCGGTCTCGTCGAGGATCAGCACGTTCGACTTGAGGACGCGGGAGCTCTTGCCGTCGCCCTTCGCTTCGGTCGTGTAGCTGAAGCAGTTCGGCTGCAGCGGATGGAGGATCTCCACCTCGCCGATCGAGTACGGGACCATCATCTCGCCGACGCTGTCGCTGAGGCGCCAGGTCATGCCCGACTGCAGCGAGCCGTCGATGAGCGACGGATGGAGCGCGAGGCTCTCCAGATCGGCCTGGCGGAACTCCGGCAGTCGCAAAACGCCGAGCGCCTCGACGTCGTTCTTGTGGACGGTCTGGAGCACCTGGAAGCTGGGGCCCAATCCGAGGCC
>JAFAVZ010000181.1 GCA_019242175.1 Acidobacteriota bacterium | reverse complement strand
CTTCGACCTTCTTCTGCAGGTGCTCGTCGACGAACGGGCCCTTCTTGAGTGAACGAGCCATTACTTGGTTCTCCGCTTCACGATGAACTTGTTGGTGGTCTTGTTACGCCGCGTCTTGTAGCCCTTGGTCGGCTGGCCCCACGGGCTCACCGGATGACGGCCACCCGAGGTCTTGCCCTCGCCGCCGCCGAGCGGGTGATCGACCGGGTTCATCGCGACGCCGCGGTTGTGCGGGCGCTTGCCGCGATGACGCGTCCGGCCGGCCTTGCCGATCGAGACGTTCTCGTGCTCGAGGTTGCCGACCTGGCCGATCGTGGCGTAGCAGCGAATGTGCACCTTGCGCATCTCGCCGGAGGGGAGACGGAGCGTCGCCCAGTCGCCTTCGCGAGCCACGAGCTGCGCGAACGCGCCGGCCGAGCGGGCCATCTGGCCGCCCTTTCCTTCCTTCAGCTCGATGTTGTGCACCGTCGTGCCGAGGGGGATCTTTCCGAGCGGGAGAGCGTTGCCGACCAGGATGTCTGCGTCTTCACCGGACGTGATCGTCGTGCCGACCGCCAGGCCGTCCGGAGCGAGGATGTAGCGCTTCTCGCCGTCGGCGTAGAACAGCAGGGCGATGCGCGCCGTGCGGTTCGGGTCGTACTCGACGGCCGCGACCTTCGCCGGAATGCCGTGCTTGTCGCGCTTGAAATCGATCTGGCGGTACTTCTGCTTGTGGCCGCCGCCGATGAAACGGGAAGTGATGCGGCCGACGCTGTTGCGGCCGCCGGTCTTCATCTTCCCTTTGGTCAGCGACTTCTCGGGCGTCGCCTTGGTGATCTCATCGAACGTGTGATGAGACTGAAACCGGATGCCCGGAGACGTCGGTTTGTAGTTCTTGACAGGCATAGTGTCCTCTGTTTATCGCCTTGCGAGGAGCGCTTAGACGCCCTCGATGAAGTCCGGCGCCTTCTCGCCTTCCCGGAGCCGGACATAGGCCTTGCGCCAGTCGCGGCGCTTGCCTTCGAAGCGGCCCATGCGCTTCATCTTGCCGCGCACGTTGAAGAGCCGCACTTCCTGCACTTTGACCTTGAAGAGCTCTTCGACGGCGTCCTTGACCTGGATCTTGTTCGCCTTCGCGTCGACTTCGAACGCGATCACGTTCGCGCCGAGCTCGCGCATCATGGTCGACTTCTCGGTCACGAGAGGCCGGCGGATGATCTGATTCGCGTTCATTTCTCGAGAGCCTCCGTGAGCCGCTCCAGCGCCGACTGGCTGAGGACGATGTAACGGCTGTTCACCACGTCGTAAACGTTGACGCTGGTGGCGTCGACGAAACGAATCCGGGGGTTGTTGCGCGAGGCCAGTACCGCGTTCGTGTTCTCCACGGTATCGACGATGAGGGCCTTGCCCTCCACGCCGATGCTGGCCACCTTCTCAGCGAGGGCCTTCGTCTTCGGCTCGTCGACCGCGAGGTCGTTCACGAGCAGGAAGTGCCCTTCCTTCACCCGCTGGGAGAGCGCGCTCTTGAGCGCGTTCTTCTTCTCCTTCGCGTTCATCTTGTAGGAGTAGTCGCGGGGGGTGGGGCCGAAGACCGTACCGCCGTGGCGGTGGATCGGCGGACGGCCGCCGCCCTGGCGGGCCCGGCCGGTGCCCTTCTGGCGGAAGGGCTTCTTGCCCGAGCCGCTCACTTCGGAGCGGGTCTTGGTCTTGTGCGTTCCCTGGCGGAGCGAGGCGAGATAGTTACGGACCGCCTCGTGGATGAGATGCTCCTTGTACGGGTACGCGAAGATCTCGTCCGGCAGGTCGACGGAGCCGACCTTCTTGTTGTTCCAGTCTTTGACGTCGATGGTCGGCATCACTCTCCTCGCTTTCCGTTCTTGGCGAAACGGACGACGACGAGGCCGTTCCGGCCGCCCGGCACGGCGCCGCGGATGTAGAGCAGATTGTTCTCGACGTCGATCTTCGCCACGCGGAGGTTCTTGACCGTGACCTGATCGCCGCCCATCCGGCCGCCCATGCGCATGCCCTTCATGACGCGCGACGGGAACGCCGAGGCGCCGATGGAGCCGGGCGCGCGGTGGAACATCGAGCCGTGCGAGGCCCGGCCGCCGCGGAAGTGATGGCGCTTGACGACGCCCTGATAGCCCTTGCCCTTCGACTCGCCGACGACGTCGATCTGATCGCCCGGCTTGAAGATGTCGACCTGGACCTTGTCTCCGACGTTGGCGTCGCCCGAGTACGGGAGCTCGCACAGCGTCCGGACCGGCGTGATGCCGCCCTTTTCGAAATGGCCGCGCATCGCGCTGGTGATGCGGCGGTTGGAGACCTTCTCCACGAGGCCCAGCTGCACGGCGTCATAGCCGTCGTTCTCGGCCGTCTTCTTCTGTACGACGAGGCAAGGGCCGGCCTGGATGACCGTCACGGGGATGAGCGCGCCATCCTCCGCGAATACCTGGGTCATCCCCACCTTCTTGCCGATGATTCCTTCGATTGCCATCTGTGTGTCCACCTTGGAACGGCGCGAGGCCGTTCGTGTGTAGTTGCGCGGCGTGGCGCGTTACTTCCCGAACGCCTTGATCTCGACGTCGACGCCGGCCGGGAGCTCGAGCTTCATGAGCGCGTCGACCGTCTGCGTCGTCGGCTCGAGAATGTCGAGCAGCCGCTTGTGCGTCCGCATCTCGAACTGCTCGCGCGACTTCTTGTCGACGTGGGGGCTGCGCAGCACCGTGTACCGCGAGACCTGGGTCGGCAGAGGGATCGGGCCCGCCACCTTTGCTCCCGTGCGCTTGGCCGTATCGACGATCTCCGAAGTCGACTGGTCGAGCACGCGGTAGTCGTACGCCTTCAGACGGATGCGGATTTTTTCATTCATCATGATTGCAAGCCCTTAAAGAACACGTGAGGCCGGCACCAGGCCGGCCTCACGCTGCGAAACTACTCGATGATGTCGGTGACGGTACCCGCGCCGACGGTGCGACCGCCTTCGCGGATCGCGAAGCGGAGACCCTTCTCCATCGCGATCGGGTGGATCAGGTTGATGGTGAGCGACGTGTTGTCGCCCGGCATCACCATCTCCGCGCCTTCGACCAGCTGCGCCGTCCCGGTCACGTCCGTCGTGCGGAAGTAGAACTGCGGGCGGTAGCCGTTGAAGAACGGCGTGTGACGGCCGCCCTCTTCCTTCGTCAGAATGTAGACCTCGGCCTTGAACTTCGTGTGCGGGGTGATCGAACCCGGCTTCGCGAGAACCTGGCCGCGCTCGACGTCCTTGCGCTCGATGCCGCGGAGCAGGAGGCCGACGTTGTCGCCCGCCTGACCCTGGTCGAGGAGCTTGCGGAACATCTCGACGCCCGTCACGACCTTCTTCTGGGTCGGGCGGATGCCGACGATCTCGACTTCCTCACCGACCTTGACCACACCGCGCTCGATACGGCCGGTGACGACCGTGCCGCGGCCGGAGATCGAGAAGATGTCTTCGACCGGCATCAGGAACGGCTTGTCGATGGCGCGCTCCGGAAGCGGAATGTACTCGTCGACCGCGTCCATGAGGCCCATGAGCTTCTCGCCCCACTCGGCGTCGCCCTCGAGCGCCTTGAGCGCCGAGACGCGGACGACGGGGAGGTCGTCGCCGGGGAACTCGTTGCTCGTGAGGAGCTCACGGACCTCGAGCTCGACGAGCTCGAGGATCTCCTCGTCGTCGACCATGTCGGCCTTGTTGAGCGCCACGACGATGTAGGGGACGCCGACCTGGCGGGCGAGCAGCACGTGCTCACGCGTCTGCGGCATCGGGCCGTCAGCGGCGGACACGACGAGGATCGCGCCGTCCATCTGGGCCGCACCAGTGATCATGTTCTTGATGTAGTCGGCGTGACCGGGGCAGTCGACGTGCGCGTAGTGGCGCGACTCGGTCTGGTACTCGACGTGCGCGATCGAGATGGTGATGCCGCGCTGACGCTCCTCGGGAGCCTTGTCGATCTGGTCGAACGCCGACGCCTCGTTGAGGGTCGGGTACTTGTCGTGGAGGACCTTGGTGATGGCAGCAGTCAGCGTCGTCTTGCCATGGTCGATGTGACCGATGGTGCCGATGTTGACGTGCGGCTTGGTCCGCTCGAACTTGGCCTTAGCCACTGTGTCTTCCTCTTCCTTGTGACGACTGCTGGCTGACTGCTGGCTGACTGCTGATCTGATTGCTGGGTGGACTGCTTGGTGGACCTACGTGCTGCGTGCGGTGGTGCTGACTACTCGCCTGCTCTGGCTGCCATGGACAGCTGAGCGTGCTCGATGCTCACTCCCCCGTCACCTTCGCGATGATCTCCTTGGCCACGTTCGCCGGGACCTCGGCGTAGGAGTCGAACTGCATGCTGTAGCTCGCCCGGCCCTGCGTCTTGCTGCGCAGGTCGCCGACGTAGCCGAACAT
>JAFAVZ010000236.1 GCA_019242175.1 Acidobacteriota bacterium | reverse complement strand
CTTCGCGCATCAGCTCGTTCGACTCCAGCGTGTAAACGCGCATGATCACGCGCGTCGCCTGGTGGCCGTCGAGCGAGTAGATGCGCAATCCCTGGCGGAAGCCGGGATCGACGCGCACCAGCAGCTGCACTTTCCCGTGCGTGAAGTCGGAAGCCCGCACGATCGGCAACTCGCTATACGACCGATCCTCGGGATGATCCATGTCCATGCTCTCGACGAGGAGGGACATGCGGAGATGATCGGCGACGTCTTTCGGGACATAGAGAAAGCGCGGGCGTGGCGTCGGACCGGCGTCCGGGCCGGTCATCTCCATGCCGCTCTTCGCCGCGAGCGCACCGCAGTCGCCGTCGGCGCAGAAGCTCTTCACGGCGCTGCTCTGATCGTTGTAGACGACGAGGCGCGACTCGTAACGCGAGTTGAGCGCGCAGGTCGTCACCGACGGGGCGATGGGAAGCATGAATTGTTCGAGGTCGGCGGCGGCGAGCGGCGAGGCGAGAACGACGAGGGCGACGAGAACCAGCACTCCGTTTCTCATGATGCTTTCTCCTTCGACGATGCGTCGAGGGGCGTGCATCACGCGAGCCAGTTCGCAATCAGCTCCGCGAGTTCCACCTCTCGTCCGCTGAAACCGTGATCGGCGTCTTCCACGATCGCCAGCTCCACGCGCGGACCGGCGATCTCCGAGAGTACGGACACCGAGCGCGAAACGTCGCCCCAGGCGTATTCATCGCGGTCGCCGTAGAGGACGAGCGCCGGCTTGTGCAGCTCACGGAAGTAGCGGAACGGCTTCTTGGAGAGGCGCACGCCGCGCAACGCCTCGAGAAACGGAAAGACGTTGTAGTCGCCGTTCGGGTTCATGATGTCGTAGACGGCCGTCCAGCTCATCGGCAACGTGGAGAGACTCTTCGGGACGACCTCGTCGCCCTTGCGCGCCTTGATCCGTTCCCGCGCCTTGGCCAACGTGCGGGCGAAGCCGCTCGGGCCGAGCTGATCGTAGAAGAGACCGGTGTCGTCGCCGCCGGCGAGCAGGATGTAGCTGCGGAAAGCATTGCGTGGCTTGTAATGGTCATACACCGCGATCTTGTTCGCGCCGGTCGAGTGTCCGACGAGGTGCAGCTCGGTGTAGCCGCGGCGGCGCAGCTCGCGCACCGCGCCGTCGATGTCGGGAACGCAGTCGCGAATCTTCTCGTAGCCCGCGCCGCCCATCACGCTCCGCTTCGTCCCCTTCCGCCGCAAACGGCGGACGAGGTGCGCGCCGCGGTTGTTGAAGGGGAAGTAGGCGAAGCCGGCGGCGACGAATTCAGCGGCGAGGAGGTTCGTGCGCCGCGAGTCGAAGATCGACGCGCCGCCCGTGCCGTGCAGCCACACGATCGCGCGTTTCGTTTTCCGCGGCGGCTCGTACAACAAGCCGGCGAGATCGACGCCGTCCGCCGCATCGAAGCGGATCAGGCGGCAGAGCGGTTCCGGACCAGCAGCTTTTTCGTTTCGTCCCATCGCCATAGATTGTCGCGCGTCAGGTGCGCGCCGCCGAGCCAGGAATCGGGCTCGTTGAGCGCCACGTCGTCCACGAGGCCGTTGATCACGTTCGTCGCGGCCGGCACCAGCGAGTAGATTTTCTTCGTCGGCAGCGAGCCATCCTCCGACTCGTTGATCGCAATGAGCGGCACCGGCCGGTTCGCCAGGCGCCAAAGAATCCGGAGCACCTCGTCGTCGCCGAAGCCGAAGCGCGGCGGCTCGGGATCGACGAGCGGGAACAGCGTCGCGAAGTCGAGCGGCCCACCGGCCAGGCTGGCGAGCAGCTTGTTCTCGATGGCCCCAAGTCCGTTGCGCAGCGAGGGAAAGCGCGATGCGTGCAGACGCAGGCCGTCGCGGAGGAACGGGAAGTCGGCGCGGTCGAACGCGAGAAACGAGTTGAGCGCCGTCGGATCGGGCGACGTGAACGCGCGCCACGCCTCGCGGCCGATGGCGAGCATCGACGGCGTCACGGCCGCGCGCGAGTCGAAGAGCAGCATCAGCTCTTCCTCTCCCTCTTCGTTGAGCGGCGTCGCGGACCAGATCGCCGTGAGACGCGTGGCGTTCGCGAAGCGGTCGAGCATGTAGAGGAAGTGCGTGAGGCAGTAGAGATCGTGCTCGAACCAGAGCACCACTTCGTCTTCGTTGGCGGCCGCCGTCAACGCCGACTCCTGCTCGAGGAGATCGGTGCGGACGCGCAGCAGGTTCTCGCCGTGGTTTTCGGCGAGGTGCTGCGCGCGCGCCTCGAGATCGCCGTGCGGCGGCGGAGGCCCGGAGATGAACGACTCGCGAAACGCACGGTGCTCGCCGGGGATACCGGCGCGCCGGGCCAGCGCCGCCACCACGTCCCCGTTGTGAATGTGAATCATGGGCGCCAGCGTAACCCGAACCAGAACCGAGTGCGATGGTCGTCGAGGAGGCGCGCGACGCCGACGGTGATGTCGGCCGCGGGCAGATTCACGATCGGGATCGGCGGCGACGAAAACGTCCGTTCGATGCCGGCGAGCTTGCGGTCCTCGTCGTTCATCAGATGCTGCTGCCAGAAGACGGTGAGCCCTTGGTACGTCACATCGACGCGGCGTCCTTCGTAGCGATCGCCGACGAGCGCGAACGGCTCGTACGCCGGCTCGAACACGCGTGACGCGAGCACTTCGTCCGGCACGATCGACGACGGCAACCCGCCGACGCTCAGCCGGTCGTACGGCGATCCCGCGTCGCCGTTCGCGTGGCGACGTTCGTACGCGAAATGCATCGCATAGCTGTTCGTCTGGACGTTGACGTCGGCAACGCCACCGGCGTAGGTCGCGTCGCCGTGCGCGCCTTCGAGCTGCACGCTCTCACTCGTCCGCAAGGGTCCGAAGATCTGCCGCCGCTGCACGCCCGCCGTGGCGTACGCGAGATTGCGCGACCCGCCGTCGAGACGCGAGGCGACGAGCGACGCCTGCGCGTACGCGTTCGTGAGCGGCCATCGCATCGACTTCATCGCGCGCAACACGCCGCCGCGCATCGACGCCTCCCGTTCCTTCGCGGAGAAGATCTGCGCGCCGATTTCCACCGGCCAGCCGCGGAACGTCGAAGCGATGCTGCCGCCGCGCATGCCGAAGTCGCCGCCGATCGAGCCGAGGATCACGGTGTCGAGGCGGCCGACGGCGTCGCCGATGCGCGCGCCGAGCTCCACCGCGTGCAGGTCTCGAGCGTACGAGCCGCCGGCGAGCCAGTCGATCTCCTGCTTCCCGATCCCGTAGTTCTTCGGCGCGCCGAGCTGCGCGACGTCGAACACGCGCATTTTCTGCGTCCGTTCTTCGACAGCGCGGCCTTCGGGGATCGAGCGTTGCGCGGCGAGGACGCGGAGCTCGAAGCCGTCCGGCTGCAGGGACATGAAGAAGAGGCGGCCGTCGGGCGACGGCGCGGGGCTGACTGCGGCGCCGACCGTGCGCGTCACCGGAGCGGACACGTCGCTGCGTGGATCGAGATTG
>JAFAVZ010000172.1 GCA_019242175.1 Acidobacteriota bacterium | reverse complement strand
AGATCTCGGAGACGATCCGCCGCTACAACCAGTGGACGGAAGAGCAGAGCCGGATCGCGCAGAAACTTCAGTCGGTAACGGAAACCGAGGCACTTCTCTCCGATACGGCCTTGCCGCTTCGCGAAAAGAAGAATGAGTTGCAGCGCCAGCTCGCCGGCGAAAATCTCGAAGTGCTCGAGAAGTGGCCGGACACGCAGAAGGCCTACTCGGGCGACGAGTTCGTGTATCAGGTCCGCGGCAAGGAAATTCGTCTGCCGCTGACGAGCGAGTCACTATCGCACCAGCACATCCCGAAGGTCGCGCTGCCGACGTTCAAGGGGTGGGGCGACATCCTCAAGTGGACGCTCCAGGAAAACGTGCCGGGCTCGTTCCCGTACACGGCCGGCGTCTTCCCGCTCAAGCGCGAAGGTGAAGACCCGACGCGCATGTTCGCCGGCGAGGGCGGCCCGGAGCGCACGAACCGTCGCTTCCACTACGTGTCGATGGGCTTGCCCGCGCACCGTCTGTCGACGGCATTCGACTCGGTCACGCTCTACGGCAACGACCCGGCGCGACGCCCGGACATCTACGGCAAGATCGGCAACTCGGGCGTGTCGATCTGCTGTCTCGACGACGCGAAGAAGCTCTACTCGGGCTTCGATCTCGCCGACGCGAAGACCTCCGTGTCGATGACGATCAACGGCCCGGCGCCGATGCTCACCGGCTTCTTCATGAACGCCGCGATCGACCAGCAGTGCGAGAAGTACATCAAGGCCAACGGGCTTACCGATCAGGTCAACGCGACGATCGACGCGCACTTCAAGGCGCTCGGCCAGGAGCGTCCGCGGTACAACGGCGAGCTGCCGCCCGGCAACGACGGGCTGGGCCTCATGCTGCTGGGCGTCACGGGCGACATGGTTCTTCCGGCGGACGTCTACGCGAAGATCAAAGCCGAGACGATCTCGCAGGTGCGCGGCACGGTGCAGGCGGACATCCTGAAGGAAGACCAGGCGCAGAACACCTGCATCTTCTCGACGGAGTTCTCGCTCAAGCTCATGGGCGACGTCCAGGAGTACTTCACGAAGAACAACGTCCGCAACTTCTATTCGGTGTCGATCTCGGGCTATCACATCGCCGAGGCGGGCGCGACGCCGATCTCGCAGCTGGCGTTCACGCTGGCGAACGGGTTCACGTACGTCGAGTACTATCTGTCGCGCGGCCTGCCGATCGACAGCTTCGCGCCGAACCTGTCGTTCTTCTTCTCGAACGGTACGGATCCCGAGTACGCGGTGATCGGCCGCGTCGCGCGCCGGATCTGGGCGAAGGCGATGAAGCTGAAGTACAACGGCGCACCGCGGTCGCAGATGCTCAAGTATCACGTGCAGACGAGCGGGCGCTCACTGCACGCGCAGGAGATCTCGTTCAACGACATCCGTACGACGCTCCAGGCGCTGTACGCGATCTTCGACAACACCAACTCGCTGCACACCAACGCCTACGACGAAGCGATCACGACGCCGACGGAAGAGAGTGTCCGCCGGGCGATGGCGATCCAGCTCATCATCAACCACGAGTTCGGTCTCGCGAAGAATCAGAATCCGTTACAGGGCTCGTTCATCATCGAGCTGCTGACGGATCTCGTCGAGGAAGCCGTGTTGAAGGAGTTCGACCGGATCTCCGAGCGCGGCGGTGTACTTGGCGCGATGGAGACGATGTACCAGCGCGGAAAGATCCAGGAAGAATCTCTGTATTACGAACAGCTGAAGCACACGGGTCAGCTGCCGGTGATCGGCGTGAACACGTTCCTCTCGAAGGAAGGGTCGCCGACGATTCTACCGAAGGAAGTGATCCGGTCGACGGAAGACGAGAAGGAATTCCAGATCGCGACCGTCGATGCGGTGCACAACCGCCATGCGAAGGACGGCGCCGCGGCGCTGGAGAAGCTGCGGCAGGTCGCGCTGCACAACGGAAACGTCTTCGAGGAACTGATGGAGACGACGAAGGTCTGCACGCTCGGGCAGATCAGCCAGGCGTTGTTCTCGGTCGGTGGGCAGTACCGACGCAACATGTAGTTCGATCCACGTTGCGCCCGGAACGGCTCCTCGGCCGTCGAGCGGGACTATTCTCGGAAAAGGATCCTGGGATCTTCGGGATCCCTGGGGATAGGGCGTAACACCAGGACACCCATTCTAAGGGACAACAAGACGGAAGTCTGACGACACGGCGTCCACCACGCCGGCGTCGTCATGCGGGTCGGCGCTGGCGTGCAGCGGCCAATGGAGCCGATACGTTCCCGGGAGCGAATCCGCTCTCCAGGGCGTAAGAAGCCCGTCGCTTCGCTGGCGTGCGACCACGTGCAGCGTTCCCGTATACGTGGCGCCGGACTGGACGCGGAATGGCGGAGTCGTTTCGCACATCAACAAGATGACGTTGTAGGCGATCCGCCATTCGCCGTTCGTTTCCTTCTCGAGAGTCGGCGGCCCAGGGCCCATACCGCAACGGCTTTGCGAGACGGTCCGGCCGCTGCGGTTCGTGTACGTGTACGGGATGTCGA
>JAFAVZ010000149.1 GCA_019242175.1 Acidobacteriota bacterium | reverse complement strand
CGAGCTGGATGCGGATTTGTTGCTGGTCGCCGTCAGCGATCGTGCCATCCATGAAGTCGCGGACGAGATCCCGCCGACCGACTCCATCATCCTTCACGCGAGCGGCTCGTTCACCGCGGTGCGCGACGGCTTCTCGCTCCATCCTCTGAAGTCGCTGCCGCCGGTCGGCGAGCCGTCGGACCTTCAGGACACGCTGCTCGTCTTCGAAGGCAATCACCGCGAAGTCGCCCAACAAATCGCCAACGGCCTCGGCGCCCGGTTCGCGGAGGTGACGAAGGAGCAGAAGGCTCGGTATCACGCCGGCGCGGTCTTCGGCTCGAACTACGTCGCGCTGATGCTCGACATCGCGGCGGGCCTGCTCGGCATTCCCGACGCGAAACGCGATCTCGCCGCTCTGGCCGCTTCCGCGATCGACAACTGGCAGCGTCACGACGACGCGCGGCGCTTCACCGGCCCCGCCGTCCGCGGCGACTTCGCCACGATCGAGCGTCACCTCGAGGCGCTCGAAAACGACCCGGCCACGGCCGCGCTCTATCGCGAGCTCGCTTCGCGCATTGTTGCCGCTGCGAAGTAAGTGCTACCATCGAAACCCTTTCGGAGCCGCACGGGATGGTCTTCTTCAACTATGCCACGATGCAAATGGCGGCCAAGATCGTGTACTACGGTCCGGGCCTCTGCGGGAAGACCACGAACCTCCACTACATCTACGCCAAGACGTCGCCCCAGAGCCGCGGCGAGATGGTCAGCCTGGAAACGGAGACGGATCGGACGCTTTTCTTCGATCTACTCCCCATCGACGTCGGCGTGATCGGCGTCTTCAAGACCCGCCTCCAGCTCTACACGATCCCCGGCCAGGTCTTCTACAACACCACGCGCAAGCTCGTGCTCAAAGGCGTCGACGGCATCGTGTTCGTCGCCGACTCCCAGGTCGCGATGCTCGACGCGAACGTCGAGAGCCTGAAGAACCTCCGCGAGAATCTGGCGGAGATCGGCCTCGATTTGGATGAGATCCCGCTCGTTCTCCAGCTCAACAAACGCGATCTCCCGAACGTCGCCAGCCCCGACCAGATCCTGGCCGTTCTCGATCCCGAGCATCGCTACGAGTCGGTCGAGGCGGCCGCCGTTTCGGGCATGGGCGTCTTCGAGACGCTGAAAACGATCTCCAAGCTGACGCTGCGCACTCTGCGCCGGCGCATGACCGGCGAAGAGCCGGTGAAGCCGGCCGCGCGCCGCGACACCGGCTCGTTCCGCGTAAAGGCCGAGGCGCCGCCGACTGCTGCACCCGCGCCGCCGCCTACGCCTGCGCCACCGAAGCCGGTCACCGGCACGATCCCCGCCTACGGCAACATCGCGACACCCGCGCCGCCGATGTTCACCACCCCGGCGACCGCCGCCTCCGTCGCCGCCACCTCGGTCGCCGCGCCGACCATCGCCGCGCCTCCGCCGATCCTCGATCCCCTCGACATCCTCGAAGAAGAAGAGGTCTTCACCGACGAAACGCTGAAGAAGACCGCGGACGTGGACGCCCGCATCCTCTTCGACGCGCCGATCGCCGACTATTCGGAGCCGCTCCTCCCGCCCGAACTGGAGCCGGATCCGGAGCCCGAACCGCTTCCCGAGCCGCCACCGTTCGACGAGCTGCCGGAGCCCGAACCGCTTTCCATCCTCGAGCCGGAGCCGATCCCGATCGCCGCTCCGCCTCCCCCTCCACCACCCGCTCCCGTGACGGAGCCGGAAGTCGATTTCAATCAGACGGAAAAGCCGGCCAAGGCCGCCGAGGTCAAGCACGTCAAAGTCCGTTCCTCGGTCGACATCATGGCCGAGCTCGAGGCGCTCCGGAAACGCGCGACGACCTCCACGCCGGCGCCGCCGAAGCCGAAGAAAGAAGTGCCGATCCCCGAGATCATCGTGCCGCTTCCGAAGCGGGACGTGCGCAAGTCACTGTCGATGTCGATCGCTCCCGGCGTCCTCCCCCAGACCCGGGCGATTCGGGTTGCTGTATCCTTCGAGGGTCCAAACGGCGTTCTCCAGACTCAGGAGCATTCGATCGAGCTGGGTGATGCGTCAGACGTGCAATCGGTCGAGATCGATCTCAAGCTCGAAGAAGCCTGAAAATCCCATGGAAGGGAGGGTGGTGGTGATGAAGACGTGGCTGCTGCCGATCCTCGTTTTGTCTGCTGCCTGCGCTTCCGCTCCGAAACCCGCTCCCCTTCCTCCCGCCCCGCTCCAGCCACCCGCGTCGGCGCATCTCGATGCCGCCGCGTTCCAGCGCGAGTTGCAGACGGCGTATGACGACATCGTCGCCCGCGAGCACAAACCGGTCGCCGCGCCGGCGGTGGACGTCGAGGCCGCGGCGTCGATGCCCATCCCCGACCAGAAAAGCGTCCGTGGTGCGATCAGCCTCTTCTCGAACGAGATGAAGGCGGACATCCAGGCTTATCTCTCCCGTTCCTCCCGCTACAAGAAGCTGATCGATAAGTCGCTGACCGAGGCCGGGCTGCCGAAAGGGCTCGCGTATTTGCCGGTGATCGAGAGCGGCTATGCGCCGACGCTCACGTCGCGCGCCGGCGCGCATGGCATCTGGCAGTTCATGTCCGAGACCGCGCGCGAGTACGGGCTGCGCGTCGACTGGTGGATCGACGAACGCGCCGATCCGGAGCGCTCGACGCGCGCCGCGGCGAAGTATCTGAAGGATCTCTACCGTCAGTTCGACGACTGGCCGCTGACGCTCGCCGCGTACAACGCCGGCCCGGGCCGCATCCGCCGCGCGCTGAACGCGTCCGGCGCGACGACGTTCTGGGAGCTGTCCGAACAAGCCGCGATTCCGAAGGAGACGCGCGGCTACGTCCCGACGTTCTACGCGGCGCTCGTCATCGCCAGCGATCCCCAGACCTACGGCTTCACCCTCGGCGCCACCGCGGACGACCTCGACACGAAACGGGTCGAGATCGACGGCCCGGTCTCGCTGCACTATCTCGCCCAGGTGGCGAACGTCGACGAGTCGCTGCTGAAGGAGTTGAATCCCGCGCTGCGCCGAGGCATCGTGCCGCCCGGCCGCGAACAGGTGCGCATTCCGTCCAAGTCCGCCGAGGCCGTGAGCGCCCGGGCCCGGACGCTGCGGCGCGAGGACGACAGCATCAAGCTCTGTTCGTTCACGCTGCGCGAAGGCGATTCTCTCAAACGGATCGCGCACTCGCTCGGGACGACCGTCGAGACGCTGCTCGCAATGAACAACCTCGACGCAGCGGCCAGCATCGGCCAGGGCGACTCGGTCTATCTGCCCGTGCGCGCGCGCGACCTCGGCGCGATGCTCGCCAGCCGCGGCAACGACATCTACTACGCCGTACGCAAAGGCGACACGCTGTACTCGATCGCGAAACGCCACAACCTGAGCGTGGACGAGCTGCGCGACCTGAACGACTTCCATGCCAGCCGCAAACTGAAGGTGGGCGAACGCGTGCGCGTGAACGCCCCTCGGACGCTGAGCGCCGGAGGAATGTAGGCTCGCCTGTCATCCTGAGCGCCGAAGAGCGCGAAGGATCTCCCGATGCGGGCGACGGGCGCACGTGCAAGGAGATCCTTCGCCGTCGATGCATCTCAGGAGGACAGGGTGACCACCCTCGCCATAGCCGTTGGTCCGCTGCGCTCCCCAGACCCGATAGCGCATCCGACCAACAACCAGCAACCAGTGACGCGGCGAGCCAACGGCGAGCCGCAAACATTGAAATCTCCCACCCCCGCTGCTAGTTTGCGCCTCCACCATGGCCGAAAGCAGCGATTACAAGAAGACGCTCAACCTGCCGCAGACCTCCTTCTCCATGAAGGCGAACCTCCCGCAGAACGAGCCGAAGCGGCTCGACTTCTGGCGCGAGATGGATCTCTATCGCCTCATCCGCGAGAAATCCGCCGGCCGCCCGAAGTTCGTGCTCCACGACGGTCCTCCGTACGCGAACGGCAAGATTCACATCGGTCATGCCCTGAACAAGATCCTCAAAGACCTCGTCGTGAAGTCGAAGACGATGGCCGGCTTCGACTCGCCGTACGTTCCGGGTTGGGACTGCCACGGCCTGCCGATCGAGCACGCCGTCGACAAGGAGCTCGGCTCGAAAAAGAAGGAGCTCTCGCCCGCCGACTTCCGTCGCGCGTGCCGTGAGTTTGCCGCGCGTTATGTCGACATCCAGCGCGCGGACTTCATGCGCCTCGCCGTCTTCGGCGACTGGTTCGACCCTTACATGACGATGGCCTTCGGCTACGAAGCCGACATCGCCGCCGCGCTTGGGCGCTTCGTCCAGAGCGGCCAGGTTTACAAGGGCCTCAAGCCGGTCCATTGGTGCACTTACGACCAGTCCGCGCTCGCCGAGGCGGAGGTCGAATACGAGAGCCACGAGTCGCCGAGCGTGTACGTGCGATTCCGCCTGACCGACGAATCGGTGCAGGAGCTCGACCTCCCGATCGAGAAGCCGGCGTACGCGGTGATCTGGACGACGACCCCGTGGACGCTGCCGGCCAACCTCGCGATCGCCGTGAAGCCCGACTTCGACTACGCGGTCGTGGAGCACGACGGCGAGAACTACCTCATCGCCAACGATCTCCTCGAAGTCGCAACGAAGAAGTTCGGCTGGACGGACGTCCGCTCCGTGAAGCTGTTCAAAGGCGCATCGCTGGAGAACCTCCGCTACCGCCACGCCTTCCTCGACCGCGAAGGCCTCATCGTCCTCGGCGACTACGTCACCCTCGACGCCGGCACTGGCTTGGTGCACACCGCGCCCGGCCACGGCGCCGACGACTTCAAGACCGGCCAGCGCTACGGCCTGCCGATCTACACGCCGGTGAACCATCGCGGCGAATACACCGCCGACGTCCCGATGTGGGCTGGCGTGCACGTGTTCAAGGCGAATCCGATGATCATCACGACGCTCACCGAGAACGGCGCGCTCGTGTTCCAGGAAAAGATCAGCCACTCGTATCCGCACTGCTGGCGGTGCAAGAACCCGATCATCTTCCGCGCCACCGAGCAGTGGTTCATCTCGATGGACGAGAAGGGGCTGCGCACGCGCGCGCTCGAAGAGATCCGCAAAGTGCAATGGCATCCGGCCTGGGGACAGGAACGGATGGCGGGCATGGTCGAGAACCGTCCCGACTGGTGCATCTCCCGCCAGCGTCTGTGGGGCGTGCCGATCACCGTTCTCTATTGCGAGGAATGCAATGAGGTCGTGACGTCGCCCGAGCTGTTTGCGAAGGTGGAAGAAGTCTTCCGCGTCGAAGGCTCGGATGCTTGGTACGAGCGCGAGGCGAACGACTTCCTGCCTGCGGACTACAAGTGTGCGTGCGGCAGCAACGCGTTCCGCAAGGAGCGCGACATCCTCGACGTGTGGTTCGACTCCGGCACGTCGCACGTCGCGGTTCTGCGCCGTCGCGAAGAGCTGACCTGGCCGGCGAAGGTTTACCTCGAAGGCCACGACCAGCATCGCGGCTGGTTCCAGTCGTCGCTCCTCGTCGGCACCGGCATCGAAGGCGCGGCGCCGTACGAGCAGGTCATCACCTGCGGCTTCGTCGTCGACGAGAAGGGCCGCAAGATGTCGAAGTCGATCGGCAACGTCGTCGAGCCGCAGGACGTGATGAAGCAGCACGGCGCGGACATCATCCGGATGTGGGTCGCGATGATCGATTACCGCGACGACATGGCCATCGGCAAAGAGATCCTGGCCCGGATCTCCGAGGCTTATCGGAAGATCCGGAATACGGCCCGGTACCTGCTGTCGAACCTGCACGACTTCCAGCCGGAGACGGACGCATTGCCGCTCGACCAACTGCTGCCGGTCGACCGCTGGATCCTCGATCGGGCGACGCGCCTGTTCGAGCGCTGCCGCCAGGCTTACGACGAGTACGAGTTCCATGTCGTCTATCACCGCGTGCTCGACCTCTGCACCGTCGATCTGTCGGCGATCTATCTCGACGTGCAGAAAGACACCCTGTATTGCGACGGCCCGACGAGCCGCGAGCGCCGGTCGGCGCAGACGGCCATGTACGAAGTGTTGCGCGGCCTGGTCGCGATCGTGGCGCCGATCCTCACGTTCACCAGCGAGGAGATCTACGAGGCGATGCCCGGCGCGAAAGAGCGCTCGGTGCATCTCACCGATTTCCCCCAGCTCGACGCGCGTCTGTCGGATGCCGACGCCGCGCGTTGGGAGAGCGTGTTCCGCCTCCGGGAGAAGGTGAACGAGGTGCTGGAGCGCGCGCGCAAGGCGAACGAGATCGGGCAGTCCCTGGAGGCAGACATCGAGCTGCACGGCGACGGCAATGCATTCGCCGGCCTCGATCTCGCGCCGCTCTTCATCGTTTCGCATGTGGATTGGAAGCCGGCGGCGGACGTCGCCGACTTCGTGGAGATCGAAGGCGCGGGGCGCATCGGCGTGGCGATGAAAACGGCGCGCGGCAACAAGTGCGGCCGCTGCTGGCGCTATCGCGAAGAAGTCGCGGAGGCAGGACAGCTTTGCAAGCGCTGCGAAGACGTCATCATCTCTCTGGCGCCGCCTGAGCTGCCGACGGTGTGAAACCTGCTATTCTCGTTTCTTTGAAGGAGGAGACGCCGTGGCGTTGAAAACGAAGGACATCAAGAAGGCCGCGAACAAAGCCGTCAAAGAGGGCGAGAAGGTCGTGAAGGAGACGGTGAAGAAGGTCAAGAAGGCCGCCGCTCCGAAGATCAAGGAGCTCAAGAAAGCGGCCAAGCCCGTCGTGAAAAAGGTCTCGAAGAAGGCCTCGGAGATCACGGATGACGTGGTCGAAGGCGCCCGCGACGCCGCCCGCACGGCGCTCAAGAAGTCGGCCAAAACGCTCAAGAAGGCCGCGAAGAAGATCTAACATCCCCGCCTGGCCGGCGGCGCCTCGCCGCCGGCCGCGCAACCTCTCATGCGCTTCGCCGACCTCCATCTCCACACTCACCACTCGGACGGCACGCGCTCCCCGAAAGAAGTCATCGACGTCGCCCGCTCCCACGGCCTGGGCATCGTCGCCATCAGCGATCACGACAACCT
>JAFAVZ010000519.1 GCA_019242175.1 Acidobacteriota bacterium | reverse complement strand
AGCGCACGTGCCGGGAGATCCTTCGCCCTCTGCGGGGCTCAGGATGACACCTCGCCTTACGACGCCTTTCTCTTCTTCGTAGCCGTCCGTTTGCCTCGCGCCTTCGTCGTCGACGCCTTCGTCGTCGATCGCCGGGCCGGCGCGCGTTTCCGCGACGTCGTGCTGCCGCCACCACCGCCCAGGCTCCGGCGCAGCGCCTCCATGATGTCGATCACCTCGCCGCCCTTCTCCTCCTCCGGCTCCTCGGCCACGATGGTCTTGCCCTGCGACTTCGCCTTGATCCGGGCCAGCAGCCGTTCGCGGTACTCGTCCTTGAACTGCAGCGGATTGAACTTCTTCTCCGTCAGCTCGTTGATCAGCATCTCGGCGAGCTTGATCTCTTTGTCCGAGACCTTCGAGTCTTCGAGGTCGATGGCGTCGAAGTCGCGCACCTCGTCCGCGTAGAACATCGTGTGCAGGATCAGGCCGCCCTCATAAGGGCGGATCACCACGAGGTGCTCGCGATTCGCCGAGACCCAGCGCGCGAGCGCCACCTTGTTCTCCTTCTTCATCGCCGTCGCGAGCAGCTTGTACGTCTTGCCCCCGCCGGGCGCAGGCCCGAGGAAGTAGGCCTTCTCGAAGAACACGGGATCGAGCTGGCCGAGGTCGAGGAACTCGCCGATCTCGAGGGCGCGGTTGTCGTCCGTCTCCAGCGCCTCGATCTCCTCGTCGGTGAACGTCACGTACTTGTTCTTCGTCACCGCGTAGCCGCGAATCAGCTCGCTGGAGTCGACGATCTTCTCGTGATGCGGGCACCACCACTTCCGCTGCACGCGCGTGCCGCAGCTCTCGTGCAGAAGGTTGAAGTGCACGTCCTCCGACTTGGTGGCCGTGTAGAAGCGGACCGGGATGCTCACCAGTCCGAAGGAGATCGTCGCGTTGCGCAGAGGCCTCAGTGCCATTTGCACCTCCGGCCGCCACAGTTGCATCGGCCGTTCCAGAGGGAAGTGCCCTGTTTCGTGAGGGTTGGACGGCCGAGCCGAGTTGCGGCGGCCCCGATATTGCATCCAGCCGCTCGGATTCGTCTCTCATGGGCTCGTTTCGCAGGATGTTGTGGGGCGCGTTTGCCGGCCTCGTCGTGCTGATCGTCGTCGGTCTCGCGCTGAACCTCTCGGTATTGAACATCGAGCGGCGCGAGACGTCCGAGGTCGTTCGCATCACGGGTCCGCTCATCTCCTGCGTGAACGACATGAACGAGGCGACGCTCAGCGTCGTCTCCTCCTCCCGCGGCTACGCCATGACCGGGCAGTCGGAGTTCCAGCAGCAATACGAAGACGCTATCCGCGCCTTCGACCGCGCCGCGGATGACGCGAACGAGATCGCCAAGGACGCCGAGGACAAGAAGAACCTCGCCGATTTCCGCGAGCACTTCAACCGCGTGCGCCAGCTCACCGGGCAACAGATGGAGCAGACGCGCGCCGGCCACACGGCCGAGGCCGCGCGCATCACGCAACAGGTCGCGGAGCTGCGCCGCGCGGCGCCCGACTTTGCCGGCAAGATCGAAGACGACCATCGCCGCCAGCAATCCGCCGGCTTCCTCGACCTCGGCACGCAACGGCAGTGGCTCGTGCTGCTCATGGTCGTCGCCAGCATCCTGATCGTCATCGGCGCGGGTCTGGCCGTGACGCGCATCGAAGGCTCGCTCAGCGGCTCGATCAACAAACAGGTCCGGCGCACCGAGGCGATGATCGCCGGCATGGCCGACGGCGTGATGCTCGTCGACGGCGATGGCCGCACGGTCTTCATCAATCCTGCCGGCC
The DNA here is from genome assembly GCA_019242175.1 of Acidobacteriota bacterium. Lineage (GTDB taxonomy): Bacteria > Acidobacteriota > Thermoanaerobaculia > Gp7-AA8 > Gp7-AA8 > JAFAVZ01. The sequence goes on along the minus strand of JAFAVZ010000519.1, from coordinate 8,466 downwards.
AGGCGCTCCTGGGCAAGAACGAAACGGGCGTGCCGATCACGAAACACGTCGACGTTTACCGGCTGCGCGACATGAACGGCAAGCCGATGGATCCGAAGGAGCTGCCGGCCTCGCGCGCACTTTCCACCGGACGGCCGGTGAAAGAAACGACGATGTTCATCGCGCGCGACGACCGGCAGATCGCGATCTCGATGACGGCCACGCCGCTGCACGAAGACAACCGCATCTCCGGCGTCGTCGTCACGTTCCGCGACGTCACGGAACGGCAGCGCCTCGAAGGAGAGATGCAGCTGCAGGCGGAGCGCAACAAGACGCTCGCCGACGCCGGCGCGTTCTTCGCCAGCAACATCGATCCGGTCTGGGTCACGCAGGCCATCGCCGAACGGGTCGCGGAAGTCATGGGCGATTGGGCCGCTGTCATCCTTCGCTCTTCCGACTCCAACGAGCTGCGCGTCGCGGCGATCTATCACCGCGAGATGGCGTCGCTCGGTCTCGCCTGGTCGTACATCTATCGCCAGCCGCTCGTCGTGGGCGACGGCATCATCGGCCAGGTCGTTGCGACCGGCTATCCCTCGCTCACCACGAACATCGGCCGCGCCGGCTCCACCGATCCGGGCACGTATCACACGGCGGCGATGAAGCTCGCCTCGCTGCTCATCCTCCCGCTCCGCACCCGCCGCGAGATGCTCGGCGCGCTGATCATCGCCGCCGACGATCCGGAGCGGGCGATGACGGACGAGAAGCTTCCGCTGGCCGAGGTGCTGGCGGAACGGGCGGCGCTGGCGATCGAGAACGCCAAGCTCTACACCGAACAGGTCGACGCGCGGCGCAAGGTCGAAGATCTTTCCCGCCTCAAGGATGAGTTCCTTTCGATCGCGTCGCATGAGCTGCGCACGCCGGTCACCTCGATCAAGGGTTACACGCAGCTGGCGAAGACGCTGATCCGCGAGAACGATCTCGCGACCTCCGAGGAGTATCTGGATATCGCGCTCGACCAGATCGACCGGATGTCGCGGCTCATCCTCGAGCTGCTCGACGTGTCGCGCATCGAGACCGGCCGCCTGGAGATCCGCCGCGAGCCGATCCAGTGGTCGACATTCGTGCGCGACGTCGTGCATCGCCATCACACGGCCGTCAGCGACCGGCGCTTTCATCTCGATGTTTCGGACGGCGCGAAAACCGTGAACGGCGATCGCGACCGTCTCGAGCAGGTGCTCGGCAATCTGCTGGAGAACGCGGTGAAGTACTCGCCCGACGGCAGTGAGATCTTCGTCGGCGTGGACGACCGCAGCAATGAAGTGGTGACGTCAGTTTGCGACCGCGGCATCGGCATCCCGGCGGACGAGCTCAGCCAGGTGTTCGAGCGCTTCCACCGCGGCCGCCACGTCTCCTCCACGAACTACGGCGGCCTCGGCCTGGGGCTCTACATCACGAAGCAGATCATCGAGCGCCATGGCGGCTCGATCTGGGTGGAGAGCCGGGAAGGCGCGGGCACCACGTTCTACTTTTCCCTACCGACGGTGACGGAACCGTCGACGCCGGCGTTGCCACCAGCGCAAGCGGCCGCGCTTACGTAATCATCCCCAGCGATGCGAACCGCTCTCCTCGCGCTGCTCGTCGCGGCGCACGTGCATGCCGCCGATTTTCGTCTCGACCGCGAGGTGGAGTCGCTGCTCGGAACGCATCGGCACTACACCCAGTACATCGATGGCATTCCGGTCGACGGCGCGGCGCGCGTCGAGTCGGTGATGGGGACACGTGGGGGTGGGCTTCAGCCCGTCCCAGCACGGGCTGAAGCCCGCGCTCACGTTCTCGAGGCGGTCGCGTTTTCGAGCAATGCGTCGATCCCTGACGTGCCGGCGCCGACGAAGGACGCCACGCTCGTTTATCTCAATCTCGACGGGAACGGGCGACTCGCGTGGCGCTATGTCACGAATGATTACTTCGCGCACTGGATCGACGCACACAGCGGGGAGGCGCTGCGGACCGAACAGCTTTTCTGGACCGCGTCCGCGCGCGTGTTCGACATCAACCCGGTGTCGAAGCTGAACGATCCGACGCTGCGCGATCGCAACAACTCCGCGGACGCGGTGCCGGACGCCGCATACGATGTCGTCGAGCTGCCAGACCTCAATTTGCGCGGCCCGCTCGGCGGCCCGAACGCGGTGATCGTGGACGCCGAGGGTCCGCCGAACACGCCGGTCGACGTGTCGCAGTCGTTGCTGTTCGATCGCAGCCAGAGCGGCTTCGAGGATGTGAACGCCTACTTCCAGGTCGATCGATCGCTTCGCTACATCCAAAGCCTCGGCTTCACCGGCGCGCGCCGCATCATCGCCTACCCGATTCCGATCGATCCTCATGCGGCGGGCGGCGCGGACAACTCGTACTACATCCCCTCGGCGATCGCCGGCCGCGGAACGCTGTTCTTCGGCGAGGGCGGCACCGACGACGCGGAAGACGCGGACCTCATGCTCCACGAGCTCGGGCACGCGATTCAGGACTGGATCGCGCCCGGAACGTTCGGCGGTCTGTCCTCCTCCGAGAGCCGGGCGATGGGTGAGGGCTTCGGCGACTACTGGGCGTTCTCCTCGACGTACGACGCGACGGTGCGAGCCGGCCGCGATCCGTTCTGCATCGCCGATTGGGACGCGCGTTGCGCCGGCGACGATTCGTCACAGCAATGCGGCTACGCAGAGGGAGCGGATTGCCTGCGCCGCGTCGACGGGACGAAGACGATGGCGGAATTCATCCGCGCCGAGACGGCCGGCACGGAGCACAAGAACGGCGAAATCTGGTCCTCGGCACTGCGCGAGATCTTCCTGGGCATCGGCAAACGGAAGACGGACACGATCGTGCTCGAGTCGTTCTTCGGCGTCGGCCCGAATCCGACGTTCGAAGGGATGGCGAAGCGGATGGTCGACGCCGACCGCGCGCTGTTCGACGGCGCGGATCTCAAGCCGATCTGCATCGCGATGCAGAAACGCGGGATCTCCGACGCATGCGCGTTCTACCTGCCGCGGGGCGAGACGACGTGGCTGGCGAGCGCCGATCGCGCGATCCCGATTCCGGACGGCAATCCGACCGGCATCACGTCCACCCTCGTCGTCACCGATCCGCGCACGCTCGCGAACCTCGGCGTCTACGTCGACATCCAGCATCCCGCGCGCGGCGACCTGCGCATCGTGCTCACGGCGCCGGACGGTACGCAGGTGTTGCTGCAGGACTCCTCGCTCGACCGCACGGCGGACATCCGCGGCACGTTCGGCGTCGACATTCTGCCCGCGCAATCGCTGAACGCTTTCGCCGGACGCTCCGCAAACGGCACCTGGAAGCTGACCGTCTCCGATGTGCTCGCGCGAGACAGCGGAACGCTCCTTTCGTGGGCTCTCGTCGCGCAGTTCGAAGGCGATGCGGCGCTCGCGAATCGGCCCGCCGCGGCGGCTTCGAGTCGCTTCCTTCCGGTGGTTTCGAGCCTGCGCGGCGCGGCCGGCTCGCAGTGGGCGAGCGACGTTCACATCCTCAACCGCGGCCTTGCCGCGGAAGCGGTGACGCTCGTTTTCACGCCCGGCGGTGCGGATGGGACGCAGACGTTCGCGGCGATCCGCACGGTCGTTCCTGCGGGCGAGGTCGTCGCGTTCCGCGACGTCGTCGCGCAACTGTTCCGGACGACCGGCAGCGGCACGCTGGAAGTGGTGAGCGACACGAACCGGCTGCTCGTCTGGAGCGATACGTACGATGCGACGCGAGGCGTCGGTCAGTCGGTGCGCTCCGTCGCGAAGACCGATGCGATCTTCCGCGGCCAGAGCGTTTTTCTGACGCGCGACCGCACGCGGCGGATGAACGTGGGCGCGGCGGAGATCGCCGGCGCGTCCGGCGTCGTGCGCGTGCGCATCGTGTCGCCGGCTGGCTTCGTCGCCTTTGATCAGGAAGTCGCGATCGCGCCTTACGGGCAGTTCCAACTCCCGGTGCCGACGCTTCAGGACGTCACCTCCTCCGCGAACTTCATCGCCATCGACGTCGTCAGCGGCGACGCCGGCATCGTCGCTTACGGCTCCTACGTCGACAGCCATTCCGGCGATCCGGTGTTCATCCGCGCGGAGCGTCCGACCGCGCGGCGGGTGGCGATTCCGGCGATCGACGCCGACGGCGCGTACGGCCGGCGTTGGACGTCGTCGCTCGACTCCGTCAACGTTCTCGCGAATGGCGCTCCCGCGAGCGTGACGTTCCAGCCGCTCGGCGTGCAGCAGACGATCTCCGGTGCGGTGTCAGCGCCGCGCTACCTGCCATTGCTCCTGCAGAACGCGACGCCGAATCCGTTCGGCTATCTCGAGCTCGATCTTCCGGAAGGCGGCGTCGTCGCGAGCAACGTCACGACGACGATCGGCGATCGCGTCTACGGCGAGCACCTCGAGGCAATCCCGATCGCCAACGCCCTCGGCAAAGGCGACGCGGCGGACGTGGTGAACGTCACGAATGATGCGAGCGTCCGGACGAACTACGGGTTGATGGAAGTGGGCGGCGGAACTGCGACCGTCGAAGTGCGGCTCCTGTCGACGCGCGGCGTCGAGCTCGCGCGCACGACGCTCACGCTAGGGCCGCGGCAGATCGTGCAGCTGCCGGTGACGCAATCCGTCGTCGATGGCGTGCTCGACTTCCGTGTCATCGATGGTGACGGCCGCGTGCTCGCGTACGCGTCGATCATCGACAACGAGACGAACGATTTCTTCTTCCTCTCCGGCGAGTAGTATTCTTCGCCCCGCCATGGACGCCGTGCTCTCCGAGCCGCAGACGCTCGCCCAATTGCCGTTCAAGACCCTGGAAGAAGTGATCCGCCAGCTGCGCGGCACGCGCAACGACATCATCCGCTACGGCGTCTGGAACATCCGCAATCTCACCGACGAAGAGTTCAACCGCACCGACGACCGCAAGCTCTTCGGCTACTTCCGCCAGGACCTGCTCGAGACGCGCTTCCTCTCGAAAGGGCGGCGCATCGACCTCATCCAGCTCTGGATGTGGTTCGACGACCAGATGTCCGGCACCGAGCCGCTGCTCATCGACGGCGCGGAGCTTTTCCTCAACATCCACGACAAGGATCTGGAGAAGGTGCGCAAACGCATCGCCGAGATCCAGGCGTTCTTCCCGACGCTGCGCTCCGACGACCTCGAGGCGTTCAAGCGGATCAAGTACAAGCTGCGCCGCACGGTGATGCGTCTGACGTACGACCTCCATCACCTGTTCAAACGCCTGGAGAAGTACCGCAAGAATCTGTTCGGGATGAACGCGCCGCGGGAGCGCGTGGCGCTGGAGGCCGTGGCCGAGATCCCCGAGCCCCCGCCGATGGACGACCACGACGAAGCAGAAGGGTGAGCGCCCGCAGTGTCATCCTGAGACGCGAAGACGGCGAAGGATCTCCCGGCACGTGCGCTCGTCGCTCGCATCAGGAGATCCTTCGCTTCGCTCAGGATGACAGGCGTTAGATATCTACCGTGTTCGTCTGTCCTTCCACCACCACGACCGTCGCCGACCGCACCACGCTGTCGTTCCCGTCGAGCACCTGCAGCGTGTAGCTGCCGGGCGACACGTTCTGCAGCGTCGTCGCGCCGGGCGCCGCGTCGAGCAGGAACACGGCCTGACGCGAGCTCGGACGCGTGTACGCCTGGCCGCTGCCGTCGATGAGCCGCGCGCGTTGCGTCGAAGAGCTCGAGCTGCGCACGATCAGCGTCCCGCCCGGCGAGAGCGTCACTGTCTGGTTCGACGGCGACGTCAGCGAAACGGTCTGCGTCGAGTAGCCCATCGCGTTCACCAGCGCGCGGTACGAGCCCGGCGCGAGCGTCAGCTTGATCTCCTCAGCGCTGCCGCCGAAGCGGAACGGCTCGTCGTGCACCACGCGTCCCTGCGCGTCGTAAACCACGACGTTCGCGCTCAGCAGCCGGCCGTCGCGAGCGTCGACTACGCGCAGCGTGATCCCGCTGTTCGGAGAGAGCTTGAGCTGCACGTCGTTCAGCCCCGACTCGGAGACGAGCACGTCGCGCAGCTCGTTGCCGTAGCCTTCCTTGTCCGCGCTCAGCGTGTAGTTGCCGGACGAGACGCCTTCGAGCGTGAAGTCGCCGTTCGCATTCGTCGCGACCATGCGCGCCGCGAACGGCATGTCCGACCCGCTCTTGCGTACCTGTACGCGCGCATCGGCGATCGGCTGGCCCGTGCCCGCGTCGAGCACGCGGCCGCGCACCGAAGCGGTGCGGATGTCGATGTCGAAGTTGGAAGAGCCGTTGACGTCGTACGTGGTCGAGTACGGATTGAGCCGCTGCAGGTCGACGACATTCACCTGGTACTGCGCGTCCTGCAGGCCGGTGACGGAGTAGTTGCCGTTGTCGTCGGTCGTCGCATTCGCGTTCGTCTGGGCCTTGGCGCTGCGCGGGTAGAACGAGACGATCGCGTTCGCCAGCGGCTTGCCGTTCGTCGTCACCCGGCCGCGGATCGTCGTCTCGTTGAGGAACGCGAGATCGACCTGCTGCGCGCCGCCCGCCTCGAGCTGGATCGACTTCAGCGGCGACGTCCGGTTCTGGGCAAAGCCCTGCGAGACTTCCGCGGAGACGCGCACGGTTCCGGTCGGGGCGCCTTCGATCCGGTAATTGCCGGTCGCATCGACCGGCGCCTCCGATGATCCGTTCGGTCCGCGCGCTTCGACCGTCGTGTGCGCGAGGTCGGCATCGGTGAGGCCGCTGACGTGCCCGAAGATGGTGCCGCCGGTCTTCAGCGTGATGCGCACCGGCGCGCCGGACGCGATGTCGACGTCGCGCGCCGTCCCATCCGCGTAGCCGTTCTTCGACGCCGAGAACGTGTAGTGCCCCGGCGCCAGCCCTTCGAACTGGAAGCCGCCGCCTGCATCGGTCTGCGTCGCGCGGCCGCCGAAGCCGCCGCTCGCCGCCGCGGACATCGCTCGCACGCTGGCGTCGGCGACCGGCACGCCGCCCTCCGTCACGACGATGCCGGCCAGCCGCGTGCCGGAGGAGAGTTGCGCATCGACGCGCTGCTCCCGGCCGGAAAGCGTGACGGTCTTCTGCTCGCTGAGCAGGCCGCTGTGCGCGAACTCGAACGTCTTCTCGCCCGGCTCCACCGCCTCGATCGCGTACTCGCCGTTCGAGTCGGTGACCGTCTGCGAGTCGGGTCCGCCGAGGCGCATCGGCCGCCGCCCGCCGCCCCCGCCGAACGGATCCTGACGCACGGTCACGCCGGAGAGCGGCGCGCCGTCCGGCCCGGTCACGCGGCCGGTGACGCGCACGCCGGTGTCGAGTCCCACCTCGACGTCATTCAGCGTCTTCCCTTCTTCGAGGGTCAGTCCCGCGACGCGGCCCTGCGTGTATCCCGGCGCCGAAGCGACGATTTCCACCGGACCGGTGGGAACGTTCTCGAGGACGAACGAGCCGTCGTCGGACGTGAAGCTGCGCATCTGCGGCGGCGTCTGGATCATCATCCCGCCGCCGCTGCGCGACGTCGTGAGGCCGGCCTGGAACGACGTGAGCGGTTGATGCGTGTTCTTGTCGACGACGTGCCCGCGCACGGTGCCGCCCGGCGGCAGCTCGATGTTGAGGTCGCGCACCGGCGCCGTCACCTGGCGCATCTGCTGGATGAACTCCGCCGGCTTGTTGATGGTGAGCATCATCGGGCCGGGATTGAGGTCGCTGACGCGGAACGAGCCGTCCGGCCCGGTCTGCACGAACGCCTGTTTCGACTCGGAGATCACGCCAACGTTCACTTCCTCGACGCCGCGGCCGCCGCGCGTCACGCGGCCGACGACTTCGACGCCTTCCTCCAGCGTGACTTCGAGCGGCTTCGTCCCCGCGGTCACCTGCTGCGCGCGCATGTTCTTGTCCGCGAAGCCTTCCCGGCGGAAGTTGAGGTCGTACGTGCCTTCCTTCAGGCGGATCGTGAACTGGCCGTCGCTGCCGGTGCGGACGACGTCTTCTTCGCGGTTGCGGCCGAGGCCCATGACGATCTGGCGGCGGATGTTCATGCCGCCCGGACCCCCTCCCCCTTCCGCTTCTGCGGCGGTCACGGCGACGCCGGAGAGCGCCTTGCCGTTCTTGTCCACGACGCTTCCGGTGATCGCGACGCCGCGCGGAATCGTGATGTTGACGCCGGTCTTGCGCTCGCCCGCGGTGAGCCGCAGGGCCGAGCTCTTCGCCGCCGGCCAGCCTTTCTTCGTCGCACCGACCTGCATGTCGACGTCCGCATCGGCGCGCACGCTGTAACGCCCATCGGGACCGCTGTACGCGTTGCGCATGCCCCGCATCATGTTGAAGCGCGGCATCATCATCATGCCCGCCTCCCGCGAGACGTTCTGCGGCGAGACGCTCGCACCGGCGACCGGCCGTTTGTCTTCGTCGACGATCATGCCGCTCACGCGCGCGTCCTTCGTCGCCACGAACGCCTTCTGCACCGTCTGGCCGGCATTCACCGACGCCG
>JAFAVZ010000341.1 GCA_019242175.1 Acidobacteriota bacterium | reverse complement strand
AGGCCGATAACGAACGCACCCGTTGCGCGCGCGATCATGGCGGCGTCGCCGCAGGCGCCGGAGCCGAGGTCCACCGCGCGCGAAGACGGACCGAGGCGAAGGGCTGACGCGAGATCTCGCGACAGATTTGCGTTCGAGGTGACGCCGAGCATAGCGGCGATGATCCCGTAATCCTGACAGACGGCCGGCATCATGGCGCCGTGACGTGCTTCTTCCTGAACTCGCGCAAACGCCGTTCGATCCGGGTGGTGCCGTACATGTCTGCGGCATCTTGACCGTACGCAACGATCGCGGCGGTCGCCTCCCGAGCAGCGGCCGTGTCGCCGCGCGCATCCGCGAGCAGGTAACGCTGCTCGGCGAGCTTGAAGTCATCGGGCGCCCGGCGGGGCGCGAGCATCGCGCCGGCCGCTTCTTCGAAGACGTGCAGGGCATCCTCGAGCCGGCCCGTGCGGCGGAGAAACGCGGAGTGATACAGAAGGATGTGGAAGCGCGTCGAAGCGCGGCAGTCGGCTCTGTCGTGCGTGACCTGCAACGCGCGCCGGTACTTCTCATCGGCCTCGTCGTACATCCGATCGGCCTCGTCTGCGAACGCGCTCACCGTCCACGCCCAAGCTTGGCCGTCTGAGTAATCCGTTGCCATTGCGAGCGCGTCCGCTGCATAGCGCCGTGCCGCCGCGCCGTTGGCATTTCGGCCGTCGACCCAGACGCCGTCGCGCCCGGGCGCGTCGTAGATCGTGTCGAGCACTTGGATCGTGCCGAGGAACTTGAGTATGTCGACGAACTTCCGGCGCTCACCGTCCGTGCCGATCAGCAAGTAATAGAGATCCTCGAGAACGCGCTGAGCCTCTTCGAAGTCCTCGACACGGAAGCGTAGCTGCGCTTCCTCGAATCGACTCAATACCTGATACGCGTCGGAAGGGGGAAGCTTAGGGCTATTGGCGGCGTGCAGCGCCATCGCAGACAGCCATCTTCCAGCCTGCCCGTGAAGGCGGCCCGAGTAGTAATTAACGGCGTGCTCGATTACCGTCGTCCGCTCAGCGGGCAGCGACGCGCAGATCTCGTTGATATAGAAATCCCAGGCCGAGGGATCGCCCGCCATGTCGGCGAAGCGGAGGAACTCGACCGCGAGCTCCCAGCTCGCCCACTGAGCCCACTTCTCTTTGATCCATTCCAACGCCTCACGAAACTGCCCGCTGTCGTAATACTGCCGCATCTTCGCGCGCCATTGTGCGCGGAGCGCAGTATCGACGTCCCAGATGACGTGGCCGATTTTGCGCCGAACTTCCAGCCAACGAAGAACGGGAATGATCAGATCGTGAATGTCTCCACCCGGCGGAACGTCTTCGTGCGCAAGCCAGATCACCCGCACCACCCCTCTGAGGCGCGCCATGGTCTCCTCACGCTGAGCACGAGAATTGGCGGCAAGCAACGCGTATCCTGTCGCGCCGACGGAACGCATTACGCGGAGGATGCGATCTTCGGTCATACTACATCCGACGAACAACGGCCGGTGGGTCACAAAAAAGCGCTCGAGGAATTTCTGAAACTCGGCGTTCTCGTAGACCTCGTCGTACCTCTTCTTCGTCAGAACGACAGTACTCCGGCGTTCGACGTCGCCGTGCAGCTTCAGCACCGCGTACACATCACCGGAGAGAGCGAGCCGGATGTCTTCTGGCTCGACAGGCAGTAGCTTTTCAACTCCGTTCCGAATGCCTTGTCTTTCCAGAGTGCGTTCCCAAGCGTTCTCGATCAACCGGTCATAGTTGGTCGTGATGATCAGCCCGTCGGCCAGATTCAGGATGTATTCGACAACGGGAGCTGGCTGGCCGGAGGCGCGAAACGCGGATTGCACCTTGGTTTGACATGACGCCTCGCTCATCGCACTGACCAAGACGTCCGCAGCATCTTCCAAGCGGTTCTGCGCCAAGTATTCCTGAGCTTTGGCGGCTTCCCCGTCGTCCAGGGAGCCTTCGCGGCGCCCCATGGAGATGAGGTCGTTGAGGAACTTCGTCCATCCAGGCATACCG
>JAFAVZ010000097.1 GCA_019242175.1 Acidobacteriota bacterium | reverse complement strand
GACAACGCGTCCGGCGATCCGGTCTATGTGCCGGGCGTGCTCGGCCAGCCGTCGCCGCAGCAGCAGACCGACAATCCGGGCACGGGCAGCAACGGATGCGTGACCGTGCCGCATGTCGCTTCCGGCCGCAAGGCTTCGTACCGCGTGACCGGTCCGACGCCCCTCACGATGGAAACTACGTGGCACACCGACGGCGACACGTCGGCCACGGAGACGACGGTCGCGCATACGGCGGGCGGCGACTCGACGATCGACTCGACGTACACGTTCACGGTGATCGACGGCCTGCGCGCGATCACGCACGCGGTGTCGAACGCGCACACGTCCGCGGCCGGCTTCGACATCCTCGTCACGACCGACTCGACGTACTCGTCTCCGATGAAGCTCAACCCGAACTCGAGCTACTGCTCGACGTCCGTTTGGTCGAACCCCGCGATCAACCAGACAGTGATCGTCGGCGGCTCCTTCCCTGGCCCGACGACGACGCTCAACCGCCCCGCCGCCGACGCGTTCGTGATCGGCGTGAACGAGAAGCTGACCGTCGCCGGCGGCACGTTCAACACGGTGCACTATCGCGGCGTGCAGGGCTTCACGGATTCGAAGGTCCAGAAGAGCAACATCTGGGTCTCGATCAACGACGGCATCATGATCAAGGAAGAAGACCTAGACGCGAACGGCAACGTGCAGACCGTGATCGAGCTGACCAACCTCCAATAGCAGTGATCAACGTGGGGCGGGTTTCAACCCGCCCCTTTTCGCTCCCCTTTCACGATCATCGGATACGCCAACACCAACGCCAAAATGATCGCCACGCCCGCATAGAACTCCGGCCCAAGGTCGCGATGCTCGCCAAGGAGGAGAGTGGCGAGGATGATGGCGTAGACCGGCTCGAGATTCACCGCGAGCTGCGCGGCGAACGCGGAGAGATGGCGCAACGCGACGAGCGCCAACGTGAACGGGACGATCGTGCAGCCGACGGCGAGAATCAAAAGATAGATCGCGTCGCGCGCGCCGGGGATCGGCAACCCGCCGCCGCTCGGAATCGCGAAGGTGACGATGGTCAGGAGCAACGTGCCCGCCGTCAGCTCGATGGCCGTGACCGCGAGCGGATCGGCGTGATGCACCAGCTTCTTGTTCAACGTTCCAAAGATGGCGACGAGGAACGCCGAGAACGCGCCGATCGCGATGCCCAACCGCATGCCTGCCGGCACGCCTCCGACGACCAACACGACGCCCGGAATCATGCCGACGCCCAGCAAGAGCTCGCGATAATCGAATCGCCGCTTGACGATGAGCGGCTCTACGATCGCGAGAAAGACCGGCCCCAACGCCATGCATGTGGCGCCGACCGAGGCGTTGGCGACTTTGATGGCGCCGTAGAACGTGAGCCAGTGCAACGCGATCACCATGCCGACGACCGCGTACGCCGCCAACAGCTTCGCGGAAAGCCTCCGCACCTCCCGCCACACCCTCGGCAACATCGCGAGAATGACGGCGACCAACGCCATGCGCCACCAGACCAACGGCAATGCGCGTAGGGAGATGAGCCGCCCAAAGATGGCCGTGAATCCCCACAAGACGACGCAGAGGTGGATCTGGAGGTAGGGGTTGCGGAAGTTCAACTCACGCGTCTTCCAGACCATCGCGATAGACGTCGTCCACGCGAAGCGAACCACCAATGGACCGCACCGGCACCGTTCCGCCCGCGACATGCTCGGAGGACGTCCACGAATCACCGTCTCGCCGATGCAGCGAAATTCGCGGCTCGCGATGGGAAAGGATCAGGATCTCCTGCGCGGACCGGATGGCTTGGTAGTGCCGGAGCTTCTCGCCGCAATCGTAGTCTTCGCTGGAGTTGCTTTCGACTTCGATCAGGATCATCGGATTCGTAACCGCGATCGAATCCTCGGCCGCTCGCTGCGTCGAGCCACACACGACCGCGCCGTCTGGATACGTACTCAATCCCGTTGCCGGAACGCGAACGCGAAGATCGGAGGTGAACGCGCGATACCCGAACGGCAGCTGGGAACGGAGTCCGGCGAGGACGGCCGCCGCCAATGCGGCGTGGTGGGGCGTAGCGCTCGCCATCGCATAGATCTCTCCATCGAGATACTCGTGACGAACCGCGCTGAAATCCTCCAACGCGAGGTATTCGCCGTACGAGTAGTGCATCCGACGCGGGATCGCTGGCATGCTCAATCGATTATAGAGCCGGCTCGTTCATCGCTCTTTTCCAGGCCGCGATGAGCTCGGGCAGGTGCGCCGGCTCCACCATGCTGAGATGGTCGCCGCCCACCTCGATCACTCGCAGCCGGCAATGCGTTCGCGCGCGCAGCGCCGCGAAAATGCGCGCGCTGCGCACCTCGGCCGCGAAGAACGTCACGTCGCCTTCGTAGATGCCGAGGCGATATCTCGCCAGCGCCGCGCGGTTCGCGCGCGTTACGCTCAGGAAGTTGCGGTACTCGTTCGGCGCGCGCGCATCGGCCGGACCTCCCGTCCAGCGCCGGACCAAGCGCGTCAGCCTTCCCCGCAGGCTCTTTCGCACCGTCTGCACCGAGTCGAGAATGCGGGCGTACGGCCTCCGCTTCGGCGCTGCAGCGGGAAGAAGCCGATCGAGATAGGTATCGAGCAAGCCGAGAAACTCGACTACGCGGCCGCGGGCGCGAGCCTTTCGAGCCATCTCCAAGGCCACGATGCCGCCGAACGACTTGCCGCAGAGCCGGATCGGCGCGGCAGGCGGAACGATCTCGTCGATCGCATCGAGGTAGCGGGATGCCATCTCTTCCACGGTGCGTGAGATGGGCAGGTCATCGTCGAGCCCGGGACTCTGGATTCCATAGAACGGCTGGTCCGGCGCGAACGCGGCCGCGAGGGAACGAAGCCGGATGACGTGGCCGCCCAGGCCATGGACGCAGAAGATCGGCGGCCGCGTTCCCTGTGGCTGCATCGGGATGATGAAGGAACGGCGGGGGCGGTCGCGTGCATCGATGCGCGCCGCGAGGCCGGCGAGTGTGGCGTCCTGAAGAAGGAGCTGCAGCGGCAGGCGCGCTCCAAGCTCGCGCTCGATCGCTTCCAGCAAGCGCACGGAGGTGAGCGAGTCGCCGCCATGAGAGAAGAAGTCGTCGGACGGGCCGATGTCGACACACCCGAGGAGTCGATTCCAGATGCTTGCGAGAACTTCCTCGGTTGCGGACCGCGCCGTCGAGGGAGCGAGCGGTGCACCATCCAGCGCGATCAACTCCGCCACCGCAGCGGCATCGAGCTTGCCGTTCGCGGAGCGCGGAAGCTTCGCGCAGACGTCGATGCGTGAAGGACGCATCGCCGCCGGCAACGCTTGCACCAGCTGAGCACGAAGCTCGTCGACGTCGATCTTGGCTCTCGGCTGCGGAACGACCCACGCCCGCAGCGCGACCAGACCGTCGTCGGCCGGCGCCGGCAGTACCACGGCATCCGCGACTCCGTTGCCTGCGAGCAGGACGGTCTCGATCTCCTCCGGCTCCACGCGACGGGAACCGATCTTCAACTGCCGGTCGACGCGGCCGAGGAACAGGAGCTCGCCGTTCGCGGCGCGGCGCACCCGGTCGCCGGTGCGGTAGAAACGGATGCCGTCGAGGGCGACGAAGCGTTCCGCGGTGCGCTCGGGATGGCGATGGTAGCCGCGCGCGAGCTGCGGCCCGGCCAGAAGCAGCTCTCCTTCCGCCGCCTCGATTCCGTCTTCTCCGATGATGGCCACGCGCATGCCGTCCAGCGGCGTGCCGATGGGAATCACTTCCGGCAGGTCATCAGCCTCCCGCGGCACCGTCCAAGCCGTCGCGATGATGGTCGCCTCGGTCGGGCCATAGGTGTTGACGAGCGCGCTCGGGTGCGGCTGACGTTTCCCCGCGGAGAGCCAACGCACGGCGTCGGCACGCCGCAACGCCTCGCCGCCGACGATCGTCAGGCGCAACTCCGGCGGCAACTCGAGTGCGTCCGCGGCGACTGCGTTCGCCAGCTGCGCGAAGACGGCCGTGGGCAGGTCGAGCACGGAGATCCGATCGCGAACGCAGTCCTGCAGCAGCTCGCGCGGACCTTCGTAGCGGTCGCGCGACGCGACGAGCGTCGCTCCATGCACGAGCGAGCCGAAGATTTGTTCGTAGGCGAGATCGAACGCGGCGGTGCCGAACTGCAGGATGCGATCGCCGGGCGCGAATCGGTAGAGTCGTCCCGCCGCCAACACGAAATGCGCGAGTGCCCGATGCTCGATCGCGACGCCCTTCGGCGCTCCGCCCGAGCCGGAGGTGTAGGCGACATACGCCAGGGAACGATCGTCGATGGGCGGCAGGACTTCTTCCGGCGACTCGTTCGCGTCCGCGATCGTCAGCGGATGGACGGCGAGATCGGGAGCGAGCGCCTGCAGTTCGCGGCCGCCGAGCCCGAGGAGCGGGCGGGCATCGGCAAGAACGAGGGCGTTGCGCGCAGCCGGATCCCGCGCATCGATGACGAGGAAGGCGGCGCCGGCGCGAAGGATCGCCAGCATGCCGGTGACGAGATCGACGAGGTCGTCGCTGCGCAACGCGATCAGCGACTCATCCCCTGCGCCACGACGGCGAAGAGCCGCCGCCAGCCGGGCGCTGCGCGCGTTCAACTCCTCGTATGTGATGGCGCGTCCGGCTGCCTCGATCGCACAGCCGCGCGGAGTCCGCTTCATCTGCTCCTCGAGGATCGTCAGAACGGAGCGTCCGGAGATCGACGGAAGGAGCGAGGCACCGAACGCTCGCCCGACTTTCTGCGCGAGCGAGTCCAGCGTTTCCGCCGTCGTGGTGCGCGAGCGGAGCGTCAGCAGCCTCCCATCCGACGCCAGCAGAGCATCCAACGCACTCGCCTGGTCGGCGGGCAGCTCCGCACCGATCGTGAGCCGCATCGGCAGCGACTCCGTTGCACGCAAACGGCGATTTCGTCGCGGGAGATCCCGCCGATGGGTTCCGTGCCGAGCGAGGTCAGCCCGCGCGGCAACGATCGCGGGGACGTCGAGCAGCGTGTGAGGCCCCGGAACGCGCAACGGCAACACGTCGGCAAACAGCATCGCCGGCGCCCCGGCGATCCGCGCCCGCAGCGTCTCTTCGGACAGCCCGAGATCGAACGCTTCTCCAAGCTCGGCCGCGAGAACGTTCGCCAACGCGAGGATCGCCTCGTCGAGACTCGTCGCCGGCAGCGCGACCGTCACCTCGATCGGCTCCGCCTGCGGCTCCTGCAGGAACGACGCGGGCGCAAGGGCGCGCTGGCGCAGCAGACGATCGCTCCACCACCGCTCGTGGCGGCTCGTTTCTCGCGTCAGTTGCGCGATTCTTTCCAGCGACTGCGCATCCGGCATCGACAGAACATCTCCGGCGCACAATCCGACTTCGCGTTCCAGCGTGAGGTGAACGTCGCCCGTCGCGGTTCGCATCCGGAGCGCACGACCATCGACGCGCAGTACGCGTCCTGGCGGCGCCGCTTCGTCCTCGACCGATGCGAGAGCGCTCGCCGACTCGATCACGACGGGGCCGTGCGGCGTCAAGAGCGTGGGGAATCCGAGCGGATGGTGAGCCGGGCCGAATTGCAACGCGCGCACGTGGCGCTCGATCGTTTCCGCGCTCGCGTCGACGGGCAGGATGCAACCCGGCGTCGGCGTTTCCCACGCCGTGAAATACGAGCGCCCGTGCGCCGGCTGGGGCTTCGCCGTGGAAGTCGCAAGGCCGTCGATCAAGTCTTCGAACGCCTCGCACGCGACCTCGACGCAACGGCTGCCGAGCGACCACGCCGTGTCGTCCGGCAGGATGGGCAGCTCGCGCTGCAGCAGGATGTCTCCCTCGTCGATCGCGTCGGTCATCCGATGCCACGTGATGCCGTGCCGCGTCTCGCCGCGCGCGATGGCCCAGGTCGTGGCGTGGAGACCGCCGTACCTCGGCAGCGGCGCGTCGTGAAAGTTGATCGCGATTGCGCGCGGCAACGCGAGCAGCTCCGGCGAGAAGATGCGCAGGTTGTGGATGCTGAACAGAAAGTCGATCTCGCCGTCGCCAGCGAGCGCGCGCACCGCGGCTGCGAACAAGGGCGCGCGTTCGCGATGCAGGAGCACCGGCACTCCGCGTTCCGCGCCCCACGCCGCCACCCTCCCGTCCTCGGTCACGATGCCGCGAACGAGATGTCCGCGCGAACGAAGAATGTCGAGACAACGCACCGTCACGCCGGCATCGCCTACGACGACGCAAGCGAAGGGGTGGGGGGTCACGGCGACATCCTATCCAAAAAGTGACGTGGGGCCTGCTCTCCAGCCGGCCCAGCGTCGATATCGGGCCGGCTGGAGAGCCGGCCCTACATTTTTCGTTCCTGCGTATCCGTCTTCCGCACCGTCGTCGAGGTCGACGACGCTAGAAGGTCCAGGAGGCCGTTGCCGTGACCTGCCATCCGGTGTTGGTGACCGTACCGCCGGCGGTCACCGTGCGTCGCTGCGCTCCCGCGTTCGCATAGACCGTCTTCACCGAAAAGCGCATCGTCGGCCTGGCCACTTTGTCGTCCGTCGAGCCGTCGATCGCATTGACGATCTCGCCTTCGCCGGACATGACACATCGGCCCCGCTCGTTCCGCACCAGCAGACCGAAGGCGTTGCCGATCGTGGGCTCGCTGTCGACCGTCCACGGCTCGCCAAAGCAATTGATGATCATTCCCCAGACTCTCGGCTTGCGAAGGAGATCTCCGAGATCTCCACACGGTCCGAATAGACCGGAGGAGGGGATCACCGTCGCCATGCGATCTCCTACTGGCACTCCGACCCGATTGTCGAAGTCCAGTTCCACGCCCGGAATGGTCGGATGGAACGGAAGCTCCGGCCTCGTCAAGATCGTGCCGAGGGGATTCGTTTCGGTCTTGCAGCCCAGGATGCGCGCGGTCGGATTCGATTGTTCTGCCACTTCCATCACGGATGCGGTCATGAGACACCTCTCTTTCTTACATCCATAGTGAATTCCAGCCATCAAACGTTTCTGGCATTGCGCCGAACATCCTTAAAACGAACGTTCGTGCTATTCTCCGCCGCGGAGGTCAAAGCCATGCTCCTCGACGACGGCATCAACCCGCGTTTCGTCTACCTCTCCCCCGTTCACTTCGACGAGCTCGATCCCATGCAGATGTTGCACAACGGGCGTTTCCCGGCCCACGTCGAGCGCGCGGTCTCGGGGTGGTATGCGGCGGGCGGAGGGCGGTGGGAGCGCAACACCGCGGACAATCCGGACCAGTTCCACGTCGTGCGCGACCTCCACATCGAATACCTCCATCCCGTCATCGGGCCGGGCGTCATGCGCATCGACATCTGGGTCGAGCACATCGGCACCTCGAGCTGCGTTTACGGCTTCACCTGCTCCAGCGAAGACGGCAACACGGCCTATGCGCGAGGGCAGCGCACGGTCGTCAAGATCGATCCCGCCACCCACCGCCCCGCGCCGTGGACGGAGCGGTTTCGGCAGCGCCTCGCCTCTCTGCGCAAAGAGCTGCCGGCCTACGCATGAAAGGCGATCGCACGCGGCAGGCGATCCTGGAGCGCGCCGTCGATCTCGCGTCGCTCGAAGGTCTCGCGGGGCTCACCATCGGCCGCCTCGCCGAAGACCTGGGCATGTCCAAGAGCGGCCTCTTCGCCCACTTCGGGTCGAAGGAAGATCTCCAGCTCGCCACCATCGAAGTTGCCGGCCAGCGCTTTCTCGACGAGACGCTGAAGCCGGCATTGCAGGCGGAGCGCGGCTTCCCGCGCCTCCTCGCCATCTGCCGCGCGTGGCTCGACTACTGCCGGCGCGACGTCTTCGAAGGCGGCTGCTTCTTCGCCGCCGCGTCCTTCGAATTCGACGGCCGACCCGGCCCGGTTCGTGACGCGATCGCGACGGCGATGAATGACTGGATGACGTTCATCGAGAAGGCCATCGCCATGGCCCAGGAAGAGGGGCAGCTCGACTCGGACATCGAGCCGAAGCAGCTCGCGTTCGAGATCAACTCCATCTTCTTCGGCGCGAACTTCAGCTGGCAGATGTGTCGCGAAAAAGACGCGATCGATCGCGCGTGGAAAGCCATCGAGTGGCGGCTCGACGCGTTGCGCACTACGCCGACGAAGCAGCGACGACGCGCACATCGCTGAACGCCGCCATCGCCGCATCGCGCGCGGTCCCGGACGCAAACGCGCCGACGATCGTCGAGCCGCTGCCGGTCATCGAAGCCCACGTCGCGCCCGCTTCCAGCAGCCGCATCTTGAATGCGCGCAGACGCGGCAGGCGCTCGAACACCGGCTCCTCGAAATCGTTCGTGTAGTCCTCGAAGCGCAGCGCGCGCATCCGTTCGAGTCCGAGCGGCGGCGAAAAGCGGCGCAGCATCCGGAAAGCCTCGGCCGTCATCACCCGCTCTTCGGGAAGCACGAGCAGCAGCGGGAGTGGAGTTGACGGCGAAGAGATCGGCGTCAGGATCTCGCCGCGGCCGGTCGCGTACGCGGTGCCGCCCACGAGGAAGAACGGCACGTCCGATCCGAGTCCGAGGGCGAGATCGTGGAGCGGCTTCTGGATGCCGAACATCGAGGAGAGAGCGACGAGCGTCGCCGCCGCGTTCGACGAGCCGCCGCCTAGGCCTCCGCCGGCGGGGATGCGTTTCTCCAGCGAGATCGAAACAGGCGGCGCGCCGAGCGCGCGGGCAGCGCGCAGGACGAGATTCGTGTCGTCGGTCGGGATGGTCGGATCGTCGCACGTGAGCGAGAGGCGCTCGGCTTCGCGGAACGTCAGCGTGTCGTGCAGCGTGATCGCCTGGAACACCGTCTCCAGATCGTGGAAGCCGTCTTCGCGGCGTCCGGTGATGCGCAGCGACCAGTTGATCTTCGCGTACGCCGCGACGCGCATCACGAGGCGGCGATCTCCAGCACCGTCACCTCGACGCTCTGTCCGCCACGGCGCACGAGCGTCACGTTGCGGGGCGGATGGGCGGGCGGATCGTACGTCACCACGAAGTCGCCGACGCGCGCGCCGGCGAGTCCGGTCGGCGTCGGCATCACGGTCGAAAGCGTCGGATAGCCGAGGAGCAGGAGCGCCATTTGCGCCGGCTTCACGTCCGGGACGAAGAAGCCGACTCGGCGCGAGAGATCCAGCGTCGTTCCGCGCCACGACTCGTTGTGAATGGAGTCGCGGAATTGCACGATGTCGCCATCAGCGATCACCGACAAAGCGCTCGTTCCGATCGGCGTGTAGCCGGTCAGCTCCAGATGCTCGCCCCGCACCAGGACTTGCGCGCGGAACGACTCCGTCTGCTCGCCGTTCGTCACGCGCACGCGCAGCAGGGCCTGCACCTGATGCAGCGTAGCCAGCCGCGCCTGCAGCTGGCCGAGCGCGGCCTCGGCGGAAGGAGCCGCGAGCGGCGGAATCGGAGCGCCGGCCGGCGAAACGCTACGGCAACCAAAAACGAAGGTCGCCGCAAGCGCGGCGACCAGCAACCAGCAACGAGCAACCCGCAACGACTTCACCTCTGTGCGCTCTGCGCCTGCTTCTCCAGCTCGGCGATCTTCGTCCGCAATTTCTCCTCATCCTTCTTCTCCGGATCGAGGTCGAGCGCCGCACGGTAAGCCGTCAGCGCGCGGGTGAGGTCGCCGCGTTTCGCAAACACGTCGCCGAGGTGCTCGTGCACGGTCGCGTCGCGCGGGAGGAGGCGCGTTGCGTCGGCCAGATACTTCTCGGCGAGATCGAGCTTGCCCTGGCGGAAGTACGCCCAGCCGAGGGAGTCGAGATAGGCGCCGTTGTTCGGCTCCTGGGTCACGGCCCGATTCAGCATCTCCGCCGCACGCTCGAGGTTCACATTCCCCTCGGCCCACATGTAGCCGAGGTAGTTGAGCGTCGCGGCGTGCTCGGGGTGCTTGCCGAGGATGTCGAGGAAGATGCGCTCCGCGGACTTCGAGTCGCCGGCGCGCTCGTACGCGGAGCCGAGCTCGAACTGGAGATCGACTTCTTCCGGCTTCGCCTTCGTCGCGGTCGTCATCAGGACGATCGCTTCCTTGTAATCGCCGGCGGCGATGAACGCCTCGGCGGCGGAGACGGCGTTGCGCGTGCCGAACTTCAGCTGCGTCGACGCCGCTTCCTTCGCCTTCTGCGGCTCGCCGTTGCGCGCGAGCATCTCGACGTAGCGCGCGTTGACGAACGGGTCGGACGCGTACTTGTCGACGAGCGGCTGCAGGAGCGCGACGGCGTCGGCCCACTTCTTCTGCCGGCGCAACGCGTCGAGAGCGATGTTCACCGCCTGCGTGTTCGGACGGTCGCGGAAGACGAGCACTTCCTTCGCCGTGTTGAATGCCGTCTCGGTGTCGTTCTTCTCCAGCGCGATGAGCGCGAGCTGCGTCTTGGCCAAGGCGACGAGGTTGTCCGGCACATCCTTCAGCTCGACGAGATGGCGGAACGTCTTCGCCGCCTCGTCGTACTGACGCTGCCCGACCTGGCTCAGGCCGAAGCTGGAGAGGACGTCCGCATCGTCGGGCGTTTGTTCGAGGAGCTTGCGGTAGATCTTGTCCGCTTCGGCGAACTGCTCGAGATCGCTGAGCGACTCGGCGAGATAGAACTGCGCGCGCGTGTCCTTCGGATCGGCCTTGGTCAGCGCATCGAAGCTCGCGCGCGCTTTGTCCGCGTTGCCGGCGCGCAGCCAGAAGTACGCCTGCTGGCGCTGCAGATCGAGGTTCAGCGGATCGTCGCTGACGAGCGGCTGCAGCAGCTCTGCCGCCTTCTGCCACTCGTTCTCCTTCTGGTAGATGTCGAGTAGCTGATAGACGGCCGGCCCGAACGTCGGATCGAGGAGCACGGCGCGTTCGAGGTACTGCTTCGACTCGTTGCCGCGGCCGAGCTTCGTCAGGACTTGTGCGTAGTTGTAGTTGATGGCGCGCTGATCGGGCGCGCGCTCCAGCAGTTCCGCGAGCAGCTTCTCCGCGTCCGCGAGGCGGCCGGAGGAAACGAGGAGCTGCGACACGGCGACGCCGGTCGCGAGATCGTTCGGATACGCCTTGTACGCAGCGCGCAGATGGTCGAGCGCCTCGTCCATCTTGCCGCGATCGTTCTGCGCGCGCTCCAGCAGCAGGCGGCCGAGGATGCGCTGCGCTTCGTAGAAACCGGGATTGGCGGCGACGACCTTGCGCAGCTCTGCTTCGCCGCGGTCGGTCTTGCCGGCGTCGATGAGGATCATCGCGCGCTCGTAGAGGAGCGTCGGATCGTCGGGGTTCTTGTCGATGATTTTGTCGAGGCGGGAGAGCGCGTCGTCGTAGCGGCCTTCGGATGCGGCCATCTTCGCGAGCACGAAGTCGTAGGGATCGCTCGGGACCTGCGCCTGCTGGGTCTGGGCTGAAACGCTGAGGGTCGTCGCGGCGAAGAGGGCAAAGAACAGCGTCTTCATCATTTTCATCGTAGCACCAGGGTCTTCCTTGGAACCGCAAGCAAACGGAACCTGAAACCAGCCCGTTTCATGCCATGTATCTCCCTTAGACAAGCGGAAGGTTGCGCTAGTTGTGTTAGAAGTGTGACGTGACCCTCGAGCGTGTCGAGATCACCCCATTTGCGGTG